>DASSGB010000247.1:0-13300 GCA_035693825.1 Anaerolineales bacterium | reverse complement strand
GCTGGAGCGTGCATACAGGTGTCGCGACAACACCATGAATCCGGGCGGCAAGCGCCGCGGGGGATTCATGCGCCCGCCGGAACGCAGCCGGAAGAGGATGGCACGCCCCCAGGGAAGGTAGTCCCACACGTTGGTCAGGATCACGCGCCGGAGGCCTGTTTCGCGAAGCGCCCTGGCGGCCAACTCCGCGTTTTGCGAAAGCGTCACCAGAGCCGTGGCACCCGAATCGCGGATCTGCCGCAACAGCTCGTCCGGTTCGGAGAGGGGCGTGGCGAAGGCAGCCACCGCGCCGGCCCTCATCGTTCCGAAGAAACACAGGGGCAGTTGCGGCAGATTCGGCAGCAGCAGCATGACGCGGTCGCCGGGCCGCACGCCGGCGTCGATCAAGGCCCGCGCGAAGCGATTGGCCTCGCCTTCGAGCCTGCGATAGGTCATTCGCAATCCATGGAAGAAGAGCGCCGGACGGAACGGAAATCGCCGTGCGGCGGAGGTCAGCAGCTCGTCAATGCGGATGGGGGGTATGGCGATGGTGAAAGGAACCCCCTGGTCGTAGTGGGCCAGCCAGGGCCGTTCTCGTACCAGCCGGCGATCGCGTCGTTCTTCGCGCCAGGAGGAGCCTCGCCCGGATCCGAGGAAGCGTTCCATGGCGCGGTTGACGGCGTCGCGGCGTTCCAGCATCACCATGTGGCCCGAGGCTCCGACGTTGACGTCCTCGCCCAGGGGAAGCGCCTGCGCCACTTTCTCGAAATACGGCCGGGCGAATACCCGATCGCGGTATCCGCGAATGACGAGGGTTCGAGGCTCGAGTTGCGAGAAGCGATCCCAACCCCTCCACACGGAAAGGGCTTCTCGATGGAATCGCTTCAACACACGCGGCGGGGCCTTCAGGGTTCGGCGCAGGAAGGGATACACCAGGTTCAACAAGGCCACGGGCAGGCGGAGCGCCGTCCGATAGTGCCAGGCCAGGGGAAACTCTCCCGCCGCGGCGATGAGGATCAGCCGATCGACACGCTGCGGGCGCCTCAAGGCGTACTCCACCGCCAGCGCGCCTCCAAAGGAATGCCCGACCAGGGCGAAACGCGCCGGCAGGTCGAGGGCTTCGAATGCCGCTTCCAGATCGTCCACCAGCGTCGACACGTCGTACGGTCCTTCCGGCTGATCGGAGTCGCCGTGGCCGCGCAGATCCAGCGCGACCGTCCGATCCCGCTCGGAGAAATGGGTCAACTGGTGGATCCACTGCCGGGCGCTGCCGCCGAATCCGTGGATGAAGACCAACGCCCGCCGGGGATTCTCCGGCTCGATGTCGATCGCGGAAAGGGATGGCCGGCCGCCCAGAGCGAGGCGACGACGATACAGCTCGACGTCGATGCGCATGACCGTTCCTTGGCGAGGAGCGGAATTATAGACCCGCCGCCATGCCCGGGTGGGACTTTCGGGGATCAGTCCTTGCGGAGCGAGCCGGTCTTGGGAGTGGGCTCTCGTGGCAACGAGACGTAGAAGGTGCTGCCCTTGCCTTCCACGCTGTTGACCCAGATTCGACCGCCGTGCTGTTCGATGACGGTCTTGGCCAGAGCCAGGCCCAGCCCCGTGCCCTCGACAGGGTTCGACGGATCCTGAACCGCCAGGCGGCCGCGGAAGAGATGCTCGAACACGCGCGGCACCTCGTCTTCGGGGATGCCCGGGCCGTTGTCGCTGACGCTGACCACCACCTCGTCCTCATCCCAGCGCGCGTCGACTCGGATTCGGCCGCCGGGCGAGGTGAACTTGATGGCGTTGCTGAGCAGGTTGGTCATTACCGAGGTCAGCCGTCCCGGATCGCCCATGATCAACAGCGACTCGTCCGGCGGGCGGTATTCGACGGTCTGGTCACGCTCCTCGGCCAGCGGCCGCAAATCCTCGATGGCGTGCCGGATCAGATCGTTGATCTGGCACGGCTCGAGCGCAATATTGGCCGTCGATTCGACCCGGATGGTCTCCAGCAGGCCGGTGATGAGGTGCGTCATGCTGTCGGTGGCGCGCTGCATCATGTTCAGCGCTTTGCGCTGCTGGTCGCTGAGCTGGGCGTCGTGCAGCAGGTCGGCTCCGAGGCGAATGGCATTGAGGGGATTCTTGAGATCGTGAGCCGCGGTGCCCAGGAGCTGGGATCGCATGCGGTCGATCTGCTTGAGGGCGGTGATGTCCTGCATGACCGCCACCCGGCCGACATCGGTCACTTCGCTGATCGTGGCGTACAACACACGCTCGGTGGGGGTCGTGATTTCCATCGTCGTGGGCAGACTGATGTCATCCCGGATCAGCAAATCGCCCAACGGGTGCCCGACGAAGATGTCCTGGGCGGGACGGCCCTGTGCCAGCTCGGCGTTGATGCGGAAGGCCTGTCCCGCAGCCTTGTTGATCAAGATGATCTTGCCGGCGCGGTCGGTCAGCACGACCGCGTCGGCGGTCTCCACCAGCGTCGTCTCCAGGCGGCTGCGCTCTTCGGCCACGCGGCGGAACAGATTGGCGTTGTCGACGGCGATCCCGGCCCACGAGGCAACGTTCTCCAGCACGCGCTGATCGGATTCGGTGAAGGCTCCGCGAGGATGGTTGATGGCTTCGATCACGCCCAGCGCCTCGCCGCGCGTTTCGAGCGGGACGCAAAGGACGGAGGTCGTCAGGAGCCCGGTCTGGCCGTCGATGGCGCTGTGATACAGCGGGTTGGAGCGGACGTCGTTGACGATCAGCGGTTTGCGGTTCCGCGCCACCCATCCGGCAATGCCTTCCTCCAATCGGATGGCGACGCCGCGAATGCGCAGTTGGGCGCCGCCGCTGGCCTTGAGCACAAGCTCCTGGCCGGCCTCATCCAAAAGGAACAGCACACACGCTTCGACCTGGAGCAGGCGCTGCGTGTGACGCATGGCGTTCTCGAGGGCGACCTCCAGATCGAGTGTGGAGGTCATCTCGCGCCCGATCTCGGTGAGCACCTGCAGCTGAGAGGCGCGGGATTCAGAAGACTCCAGGTGGATCGCATCCTGCAGGCCGACGGCGCCGACGTTGATGACGGCTTTCGCCAGCTCCATCTCCTGCTCATTGATCAGGCGTCCCGGTTGTGTGTAGAGCAGCCGCACGATGCCCAGGGCCTGGTTGCGAGCCGCGAGCGGGAAGATCGCCGCGGCGTGGATGCCCTCCTGCTGAAGCATGGCCAGATCGCGAGCCGAGCCCTGTGCGGGCGCCAGGCCGATCACCGCCGGACGAAGCTCACTCAGTACCTGACGGTGGACTGGATAGTCCGGCATGCGATCCGTGACCAGGCTGACGATGGACTGTTGGGGCGACTTGCCGTGCTGATGCCGGAAGCGAGTCGTCATGCCCTCGCCCTCATCCAGGATGAGGGCCTCGCACATGTCGGCCGTTGTGGCCCGCAGAAGATGAGCCGCCGTCTGCCGCACCGCTTCCTGACGGTCACGTGTCCCGGAGATGGCGTGCGCAGCCTCGTACAGAAGCGACAGCTTGTGCAGAACATAGCTCTGGGAGGCCGTCTGGCGAGCGAAGGTCAACACTTCGGCGGCCCTGGCCGCCAGGACCTCGAGGGTCTCCAAGGCCTCCGGCGGATACGAGGCCTGATCGTCGGTGGCCGCGAAGAGCATGCCGACCGTTTGCCCGCCGGCGGTGCACGGCGCACACGCCACTGTGCCGGGTGCCAGCGGAAGTCCCAACGCGCTTCGACCGGCGCCCGAGGCGCTGGCGCGGCGGTTGGAGAGAACCTCCTTCAATATGGGATGGTCGCTTGACGAAGGAAGCCGCCCCAGCTCCGTGACAGGAATACCATGGGCGATGCGAGGATTGAAACCCCCCTGAGATTCCGCCAATTCATACAGAGCCGACCGAGGAGAGTGCAGGAGTTCGCACGTCAGTCGGAGAAGACCGCCCAGCGCTAGGGCAGGGTTGTAGTAGTCGAAGGACGCGGTCGCCGCACGGTAGACGTCTCCGTGGGTGATGTCCTTAGCCATGCGTTGTCCCCTAACTTCGCCCGACTTTGATTATCGCACACATGGCGTGCCTCGGCAATTGAGCTCGGCCACGCGCGGTTCACCTCGGAGACAAGCGAGAAAGGATGTGGGGGCCGAGGACCAGGAGCCCGATGGCGGCCGCGGCCGCCGCGGCGATCAAGACCGCCGCGGCGCCGACGTCTTTGCCCACCCGTCCCAGGGGATGCAGCTCAGGGCTGGCCAGGTCGACGACGGCTTCCAGTGCAGAATTCAGGAATTCGGCCATCCAGACCAGAGCGATCGCCCCGAGGATCAGCGCCCACTCCAGCGTCCCCAAATTCAGCCAGAGTCCCGCCGCTACCACCGCCAGACTGGCGGAAGCGTGTATCCACGCATTCCGTTGAGTCGTCAGGACGTAAAGCCATCCATGCCATGCATGACCGAACGAGGCGAGGCGAGACCGCGAGCTCCTGGTCGGCTTCATCCTGAGGCCCTCGCCCGCGATCCCGGCGGAAATGCCGAATCGAGAATCTTCTCCTGGCGGGCCCACATTCGGGCCTGAGGCCCGGGGCGATCATGGTCGTGCCCCAGCAGGTGCAGGACTCCATGAACGGCCAGCCGTGCGATTTCGCGCATCGGCGGCTGCCCGGCCCGGCGCGCCTGGCGTTTCGCCACCGGCACGCAGATGAGGATGTCGCCGAAGTAGCGCCTTCGCGCGTCTTCGTCCGCGGCACCGTCGCTGAACGAAAGGACGTCGGTCGGCCCGGCCAATCCGGAGAAGCGTTGATGGAACTCGGCCATCTTCGGTTGGCCCACCAGGAGGATGGTCACCCTTCCCGGTTGGGCTCTTTCGTGCTCGAGCGCCTTTCTCGCCGCGCGGCGAATGGCGGGCGCAAACGAACGCCATGCCGCCGGAGTGCGGACATCGACGACGTGCTTCATGTCGACTTGGGGCTTGGCGAGGGAAGAGGCTCGAGCGCTGCGCCGGCTTCGGCCTGCACAGCCTCTTCAGACTCGGGGTACCGCAGCCGCGGATGATAGATCCCTTTGAGGGAGATCGTCAAAGAGCGGCGGATGGTGTCCAGATCCTTGAGCGTCAGATCGGTACGGTCGAGCTGGCCCCGCTGCAAACGGTCTCGGATGACCCAGTCCACCAACTGCTCGATGGCAGCCTCGTCGTGAGGCAATTCGGCGCGTGCTTTGGCTTCCACGCCGTCGGCCAGCATCAGGATGGCCGTCTCGCGAGACCTCGGCCGAGGTCCGGGATACGCGAAGTCCTTTGCGTCCACCTGGCTTTCGCTGCCGCCGGCTGCTTCGACCGCCGCACGATACTGGTAGGTCATCTCGAGGGTACCGTGGTGTTCAGGGATGAAGGCTTGAATCTGTCGCGGCAGGCGGTATTTCCGCGCCAGATCAAGACCTTCACGGACGTGCGACTGGATCACACTGGCACTTGTGGCCGGATCGAGCTGCTCGTGGATGTTCTGTTCCGGCGTTTGATTCTCGATATAGAACTGCGGCCGCAGCGCCTTGCCTGCGTCGTGATACAACGCGCCGACCCGTGTCAACAGTGCGTTCGCGCCGATAGCGCGCGCCGCCTGCTCGGCCAGATTAGCGACCTGCAGGCTGTGCTGGTAAGTGCCGGGGGCGTTGCGCAAGATGAAAAGAAGCAGCGGATGGTCCGGCCGCGACAGCTCGATGAGCTGTATGTTGGTGACGATACCGAGCAGATTGCCGGCGAGCAGGAGCAGGCCGAAAGCCAGGCTGGCGGCCAGGAGGCCGTTCACGCCCGCAGCGCCCAGCAACGTGGCTTTGCCCAGAACGTCGGTGGAGGCGTCGGGGAATCGAAACACGACGACGACCGCCGTCGCGGCCAGACTCGCCCCGACGCCGGCCCAGAAGAAGGACGACAGGCGTTCGGCGCGGCCCAGGACCAGCGCGCCCATGGCAGCGCTGAGTCCCGCATACATTCCGACCTCGAGGCCATTGGCGGACAAGTAGCCGGCCAGCGTACCGGTCACCACCGCGCCCGCCAGTCCCATCCCCGGTCCGAAAACGACCGCCAGCAGCATGGGCAAGGTGGCGGCGGGGAAGAGATACGGCAAGACCGTGTGGCCCGGGATCATCAATTGCATGAAGAGGGTGTTGAGAAAGAAGGCCACCGCCAGGAAGAGCGCCATGCGCGTGCTTCGCGCCAGGATCGGATGGACGCGAAAGAGGTACATGACGATCAGCCCGGCCAGCACGGTTACCAGCAACGTGTCTACGGCGACGCTGCGCCAGGCCTCCGGCGCCTGCAGCAGACCGTAGGCGCGCAGAGCCTCGAGATGCACCGGCTCGACGACCTGCCCGCGGGCGACGATGGTTTCGCCGGCGGCGTACGTTTTGATCACCGGGGATACCGAGGCTTCCGCGTCTGCGCGCGCCGCCTGCGTCGCGGCGTCGTTGAAAAGCGAATTGGGCGCGATGAAGGCCGTCGCCAGCTGCGCCACAAGTCCGGCCTGATCCTCGGGAAAGGTGATGCTCACCAGGGCCGGGACGGCCCGGCGCACGGAATCGACGCGGCCCTCGCGAATCTCGCTCCGCATGACCTGCTCGAGCACGCTCGTCGTTTCCACCTTGACCGCCTGCCAGCGGCTCTCGGGCAGGTTGAGCAGGGCCTGGGCCGTCGCCGAATCCAACCGGAGCACGTTGACCGAGGCCAGATCCGCCAGCCGCTGCTCGGGCGTGGCGTAGCGGTCGCTGCGCACGGCTTCGACGAACGTCAGAAGCAGGCGGAGGCTTTCCAGTTGTTGCCGCGCCACCGCCGCGTCCGGAGGGTCGAACACCTCGGGCACGGCTTCCGCCGCCTCGATACGGGCTTCTTCTGTGAGGCTCTCACTGGAGAAGGACAGAGGATATGGGGCAAGCAGGTCCTGGGAGGCGACGTCGCCGATTTCCAGCCGGATCGACTCGCTCCTCGTGGTCAGCGGCGCCGAGAGGGCCAGCACCATCCCGGCCGCGCCCGCCGCCAGGATGAGCCACAAGCCTGCGTCGCGCCAGGCTTTGCGGAGGCGCGCCAGAAACGGGGTGCCCGCCGAAGCGGTGTCGTCCATACTTCCGGCTAGGACGAAGCCAGGAGCTCGCGCACCAGGGTGCTGACGGCTTTGCCGTCGGCTCGGCCCTGGACATGTGGCATCAGTTCTTTCATGACCCGGCCCATATCCTGCGGACCGCTGGCCCCGGTCGCGGCAATGGCCCGGCGAGCCAGCGCTTCCAGCTCTTCCGGTTTCAGCGGCTGGGGGAGGTAGGCCTGGAGCAGGTCAAGCTCCTCCTGGGCGGCCAGTACCAGGTCTTCCCGCTTCGCCTTTTCCGCGTCGGCGATCGTCTCGTGTCGGGTCTTGACCTCTCGCTGAAGAACGGCCTGGAGGCCGGCTTCGTCCAGCGGACCGCGACGCTCGACCTCGGCCAACTTGATCGCGGCAAGCACCATTCGCAGCGTGCGCTTCCGGAGGTCGTCTCCAGCGCGCATGGCTTGCTTCAACTCGTCCTCAAATCGGGCGCGGGTCAGCATGGGATGATTATACGATGCCTGCCGGTCGGCGGCATGCATGAGGTTGCCGGGTGAAGTCGATTCACGGGTTGAGGATGGTGAAGTTGTCGAAGCGGATGTCGATCCCGGGCTCGGCGTAGGTCGCCGCCATCAAACCGGCGTCGCCTTCGGCCCACTCCGCCGCCTGGGCCTCGTGGACCAGGACTCCGTTCACGTAGAAGGCCAAGTAGAAGCCGTCACAGTCTGCTCGCAAGTGATTCGTGCGGTATCCCTGAAGCACGGACGCCTCCGGCAACATGGCGTCACCGGTGAGGAGGACCCGCCGGCCGTCCTTGATCAGCCCGATACCTGCGTACCCATCCCCCGATATAAGGAAGAAGTAGTAGTTGCGCGGGTCCTGGTAGCGGCAAATCAGGCCGAAGGCGTTGTCCAAGGGGCCGCCAACGCTCGCCGCGTCGACCTCGAGCCGCACGTCATCCAGAGTCAAGCGGGGATTGGCCCAGGCTTGCGTCTGAGGCGTGTGGATGGCGATCTGATACGTGCCTTCCACATAGTCGGACGAGTAGGTATCGTCGGCGTACCGATCCCAGCCGCTGCTTGCCCTCGAGAAGTCGTCCTGGAAAAGCAGGGCGCCGTCGTCATCCGACGTCAGCAATCGGCCGCAGGCCGTGGCCAGAATGAGAACAGGAACCAACCCAATGATTGGGCGTGCGAAGCGTCTGGAGAGGCCGCGCATAACGGGCAGGCATTCTAGCATACGGCGTCCAGCCATCAGCGAGCGATGTTCTGGAGGATCCGCGCCGACAATGAACCGATCGGGCCCGCAGGATCGAGGCGGATGGCGACCTCCAGCGCCTGTGACGCCATCTGGCCGTCCGAGAGGCCAAGGTAGCCGAGGCCGAGGTGATAGTACGAGGAGGCATCGAAGGGCGCGGCTCCGATCGCCCTGCGGAGGAGTCTCACCGCCAGCCGCGGTTCGCCCGACAGGACGAGTGCCTGTCCGAGGACGTCCAGCGACGGTGAGCGACCGGGAGCCAGAGTGACGGCGTTTCGAGCGGCCGGAAGGCCGAGGGAAGACACGGCGTGCTCGTTCTCCAGACACAATCGCGCCAGGAGCACCCAGAAATCCGGCCGGTCGGGCATCAACTCGGCGGCCTGAAGATAGGCGTCCGCCGCCTCATCGATGTCCCCGCGGGCCGCCAGGGCCGCGCCGTACGCGGAGGCGGCGGCGGCATTCCGCGGATCCAGCCTGCGCGCGTGGCGCAGGGCCTCCAGGGCGCGCTGAGTCTCCCCGTGCTCCAGCCAGAAGGTGCCCATCATCGTCCAGGCCGGCGAAGACGACGGATCGCTGAGGACAGCTCCCCAGATGTGTCGGTAGCCGGACTCGCCCCGCCTCTCAAGCGCCATGCCCAGGTAGGCGCGCGCGGTGGCGAGATTCGGCTGCTCCGCCACCGCCATCTCCAGCGCCCGCTCCGCCAGGGGCCATTCAGCTCCCAGCGCAAGGATCCCGCCTACCCGAGCCAGGTACGCGGCCCGAGATACGTCGTCCGAGGGCGGATCGAGGGCTGCGAGGTCCTGCAGCAGGGGATCGGGGAGGGTCATGGAGGCCAGAGCCTCGCGGGCGGCGTCGCCTGCGTCGGCAATATCGTATACAGACGCGGCGAGGGCGCGCAGGCGAAGCTCGTCGGCTGACGCGGCCTGCAGCTCGGCCAGTCGATTCAGTTCCGTGTAGGCCTGCTCAAACGCGTTTTCGGACCACAAGTGATACGCCAGGAGCGATAGGAGAGCCGCCTGCCTTCCACAGGCGGCATCGTCTTCGAGGCGGCGCTCGCCCTCGACGGGCTCGCAGGACGAAACACCGGTGGAGGCGCCGGGTGCAGACTCGAGATGTTCGACGGCCCGCTCGGAGTCGCCTGCACGCAGCGCAAGGTCTGCCGCGGACAGATGGAGAGGGGCCAGGGCAGGATCGAGCTGGAGGGCGGCCTCCAGATCGGCGAGCGCCGTCGTGGGAAGCCCGTTGTGCGCGGCCGATGTTGCTCTGTGAAGCAAGCCCGGCACGATCGTGTCGCCGGCGCGGGGGCCAAGCACGAACACAACGACCGCAACGACGGCGGGGACGGCCCAACGGGTGGCCGCGGTCGACTCACGCATTGGTGGCGGGATTATAGCCTTGGCGGTCAGGCCATCGGCTATCGGCCATCAGGCGTCAGCCGTCAGCTATCAGACATCGGCTGTCAGCAAGTGCTCGTCCCTCCTGCGTAATCCGCCAATCACCAATCACCAATCACTAATCACGCATCGTCAATCTCAATCCCCTTGTTGTCTCTTTGCATGCGATGGCTATAATTGCGCAAAGCTTCACCAGGAGTTGTCCATCGTGGACCTGCAGATCTCGCGCGAACACGAGATGGTGAGCCAGATGGTCCGCGACTTCGCGCAGAGGGAAGTCGCCCCGATCATCAAGGAGTGGGACCGCCGGCAGGAGATGGCGCCGGACATCCTTCCCCGCATGGCCGAGCTGGGAATCCTGGGCGTGTGTATTCCGGTTCGGTGGGGCGGGCAGGGCATGGACTACATCTCCCTCGGGCTGGTGTGCGAGGAACTGGAAGCCGTCGACACGACGCTGCGCGTCGTGATGTCGGTCCACATGGGGCTCAACAGCCTGGGAGTCCTCCAGTGGGGGACCGACGAGCAGAAGCAGAGATTCCTCGAACCTCAGGCGCGCGGAGCGCGCATCGCCGCCTTCGGCCTGACCGAGCCGGGTATAGGCTCGGACGTTTCGGCCCTGGCCTCCAGCGCTCGACGCGACGGTGACAGCTACGTCCTCAACGGCGAGAAGACCTGGATCTCGCTGGCGACGAAGGCCGACCATGTCCTGTGGTTCGCCAGGACCGACCCGAACGCCGCCGATCCGCATGAGGGCATCAGTGCCTTTCTCCTGGAGACGTCCACGCCCGGCGTTACTCGCGGCGATCTGCACGGTAAGCTGGGTGTGCGCGCCGGCTCGACCGGATGGATCAACTGTTCCGATGTCCGCGTGCCCGCCGCCAACCGGCTGGGCGAAGAAAACGAAGGCTTCCGAATCGCCATGTCCTGCCTGGACAACGGCAGGTATACCGTCGCCGCGGGAGCGACCGGCCTGATCCGGGCCAGTCTCGAGGCCAGCGTGCGTTACGCCAAAGAACGTCGGGCTTTTGGGAGGCCCATCGCCGGTTTCCAGCTGATCCAGCAGAAGATCGCCCGTATGGTGCAGGCGTACGAGTCGGCCCGGCTGCTGTACCTGCGTGCCGGATGGATGAAGAACCAGGGGTTGAGAAACACGCGGGAGACGTCTCTGGCCAAGTGGTTCGCGACCGACGCGTCCTTCGAAGCCGCATCGGAAGCCGTCCAAATCCACGGGGCGTATGGATACTCCGACGAATATGATGTCGAACGTTACTTGCGCAACGCCCGTGGCGCCATGATTTATGAAGGCACCAGCGAAATTCATCAGCTGATGCAGGCCGGTTACGCGCTCGGGATGAGGCAGGACGTGCCTCTTCGGTGCGAGTTGCCGGCGTACAACCCCCAGGTCTGGCAGACCTAGCCCCGTTGGGAACCGCCGAATCCCGCGCGGTCTCCATCGACGGGAGGAGGATCCATCTTGAACATCGTCGTTTGCGTCAAGCAAACCCCGGACACGGCGGCGACGGTGACCGTCCAGGACGGGAAGGTCTCGTGGGGCGAGGCGCCTCTGGTGCTGAACCCCTGGGACGAGTTCGCAGTCGAACAGGCGCTGCGGACGAAAGAGGCCCACGGCGGAAAAGTCACCGCAGTCTGCCTCGGGCCGGAAACCGCCAAGGAGGCTTTGAAGCAAGCCCTGGCGATGGGCAGCGATGCCGCCGTCCTGATCAGCGATCCGGCCTTCGCCGAGGCGGATTCGCTGGTGGTCTCAGCCGTGCTGGCCGCGGCCATCCGCAAGCTGGGCGACATCGACGTGGCGTTCTTCGGGCGGCAGGCCGTCGACAGCGACACCGGCCTCACCGGTGCGCAGGTCGCTCGGCGGCTCGGATGGCCCTCGCTGAGTCTGGTGGCCGCCGTGCGGTCGGTCGATCCGGCCGGGAAGACGATCGACGTCGACCGGATGCTCGAAGAAGGGCGCCAGGAAGTCCGCAGTCAGCTGCCGGCGGTGCTGAGCGTGGTGAAGGAGCTCAACGAGCCGCGCTATCCGTCGTTCATGGGGATTCGCAAGGCCTCGAAAGCAGAAATCCCCGTATGGTCGGCGGCCGATCTGGGGATGCCACAAATGCCGGCGCCGGCTCTCGAATGGCCCGAGGTCATCAGTCCGCCCAAGGTGGACACGAAATGTGAAATCATCCAGGGCGATACCCCGGATCAAATCGCCGAGCGGCTGGTCGGCCGTCTCCTGGAAGAGAAGGTGCTGTGATGGCGGCCAAGATCCTGGTCTACATCGATCATTTCGAAGGACAGCCGGTTCTGTCTTCGTGGGAGGCCGTTGGCGCCGCCCGGACGATTGCCGCCGCGCTGGGTGGGGATGTAGTGGGCGTGGTCGTGGGCTCGGGGGTTTCGGGGCTCGCCGAACAGGCGATCGCCCACGGCGCCGACAGCGCCTTGCTGGCCGAGGCGGATGCGCTGAAAGACTACCGTCCCGAACCCTACGCCTCGACCGTGGCGAAAATGGCCAGGGGCGCGGGCGCGACGGTGATGCTGTTCCCCACGACCGGGCGCACGCGCGAGCTTGCGGGGATGGTCGCCGTCGATCTGGAGGTGGGCGTCACGCCCGACGCCATCGCCCTCGAGGTCAAGGACGGCAAGGTGGTGGCCACCCGGCCGATTTACGGCGGGAAACTGCTGACGAAAGAAGTCAGCAAGGGACCGGAGCCGCATCTGCTGACGTTGCGGGCGCGGGCTTTCCCCAAGCCGGAGCCGGTGGCGGGCAAGACAGGCGCGGTCGAGAAGGTCGCAGCCGAGGTCGGCGCCCCGCTGACGGAGGTGTCGGGCTACAAAGCGGCCGAGAGCGGTGTGAGCCTGACGGACGCCGGCGTGATCGTGTCCGGCGGGCGGGGCGTCTCGAATAGTCCCAAGCTGACACCGCCGGCCGAGATCACCGACGAGAAGCAGAAGGAAATCTGGCGCGCCCAGCAAGGGTTCGCTCTGATCCGCGACCTTGCGGGCGCGCTGGGCGCGGCGGTGGGCGCGAGCCGCGCAGCCGTGGACGCCGGCTATGTGCCGTATGCCCATCAGGTCGGTCAGACGGGCAAGGTCGTGTCCCCGGATCTGTACATCGCCTGCGGGATCTCTGGCGCCATTCAACACCTGGCAGGCATGCGCACCTCCAAAACGATCGTGGCGATCAACAAGGACGCGGAAGCCCCGATTTTCAAGGTCGCTCGCTTCGGGATCGTCGGCGATCTGTTCGAAGTCGTTCCGGCCATGACCAAGGCCGTCAGGGCGCGGCTCGGGAAGTAGACCCTACGCTTGCCTGCGATAGAGCGCCCCCGCCTTCGACCGACGGCGGGGGCGCAGTCTTTGAGTCAAGACCTCTGGTGATCGGATGTAGGGGCACGCCGGCCGTATCGCCCGGCGGGCCCAAGCCCTCCGAACAGACTATGGGGCTCGCGGCCCGCCTGCGCCGCAACAAGCGCAGCGCAGGTGCAGGCGAACGGGGTGCAGGCGGGCCCCTACATGGAAATCCTGGAGACGGACCGAGGCGATCTCGCTACGTGCCCTCCTCCCACGAGGCCAGGTAGCGCTGCTGTTCTGCGGTCAGGGAGTCGATCGTGACGCCCATCGAGGCCAG
>DASSGB010000246.1:0-11998 GCA_035693825.1 Anaerolineales bacterium | reverse complement strand
CGGCCGCGTTGGGCGCGCGGCACCTGACCGGCGTCCGACGTTCGGAGAGCGGTGCGCCGTCGTTGAGATCGGCTTTCGATCTCGTTCGGCAGGTATCCCAGGCGCCGATCCTGGGCTACGTGAACGCCGACATCATTCTCCTGGATGACTTCCTGCCGGCCGTGTCGGAAGTGGCACAACAGCTGAAGCGGTTTCTGTTGGCGGGTCAGCGCTGGGACCTGGATGTGCGCGACCCGATCGCCTTCGAGCCGGGTTGGCAGCAGCGAATGCGGGAGGAGATCACGCGCTCCGGAAGCCTCCATCGACCCGTGGGAAGCGACTATTTCGTGTTTCCCGCGGACCTGTTCCCCAATCTCCCGGACTTCACGCTGGGGCGATCCGGATGGGACAACTGGATGCTGTTTGAAGCGCGCCATCGGAGTATTCCTTTGATCGATGCCTCGCGGCGGATCACGGCCATCCATCAGAACCACGATTATGCGCATCTCCCGGGAGGCCGGCCTCACCATCGCCATCCGGAGAGCCTGCGCAACCTCCAGCTGGCGGGGGGGCGCGAAGTCATCTTTCGTCTCGAGGATGCGGACTGGCGGCTGGAGCCTCAGGGGCTGTTTCCCAAGCGCTGGCGAGACTGGCGCTACCCGCGCCGCTGGGAGGCCGACCTGATCGCCCGTTTCGGGCCGGGGAGACTCTCGAAATGGGTTCGGATGGCCTTTCGCCCCGGCAAAACGCTCCGCTACCTCCTCGGGGCGAGACGGTCCGTGGCGGCGCCGGGGACGGTGGCCGATGAATCCAGCTCACAGGTGGGGATCGAGGAATGACGCGGATCGGGATCAACCCCGCTCGCCACCGCGCCTCCACCTATCGGCCGGCGCGAATCACGGTGGGCATGCTCGTCTATCTGCCTCACCTCATGGGCTACTTCGAACATCGCCTGGAGGTCATCAAGCTCTCGTTGGCGACGCTCACGCGGCATTCGGACCTGCCGTATGACCTGCTCGTTTTCGACAACGGCAGCTGCGAAGAGGTTAAAGTCCACCTGGGGCGCATGCGGCAGGAGGGCCTCCTGCGCTACTTGCTGACCTCCAGCGAAAACATCGGCAAACTCGGCGCCCTGCGCCTGATGGCGGGCGCCGCCCCCGGCGAGGTGCTGGCCTACACCGACGACGACACGTTCTTCTACCCCGGCTGGCTTTCGGCGCACATGGCTCTGCTCGACGGTTTCCCCAACGTGGGAATGGTCAGCGGATCCCCGGAACGGACTCTGTTCGATCACGGCATCGACTCCACACTGGCGTTCGGCCGCACGGATCCAGCGGCCGCACTGAGTTACGGCCGCCGGATCCCGGAGTCATGGGAGCGCGAGTGGGCCGTGGCGCTGGGCAAAGCGCCCGACGAGTATCTGCGATCCGTTGAGGATATCGACGACATCATCATCGAACGCAAGGGGCTGCGGGCATACGCCACCGCCTGCCACAACCAGTTCGTCGCGCCGCGGCGAACTCTGCTCCGCTTTCTCGAAGGGGATTGGACGGGACGGCTGATGGGCGGACTCAACGAGCTGGACAACGCCATCGACGCCGCCGGTTTCCTGCGTCTGACGACCATCGAGCGCACGACGCGTCTCATCGGCAATGTGGTCAGCCCGACCATGCAGGCCGAAGCCCGACGGTTCGGCATCGATGCCGAGGCGCGCGCCTGGCGCGCCCTCGCCCCCAAAGGAAAGTCGATCCTCGGCAGGCTGCTGGTTCGAGGGCCGTTTCGCCGCCTCCTTCAGGGACTCTACAACCAGCTCTTCAGTCTGCTGAGCGGCCAGTCGAGCCAGTGGCTCGAGCGTGAGGCGCGCAGCCAGGAGCGAGAGCCATGACCTTCGTAGACCTCTCGGGCGCGTGGACCGGTCGGGCGGGGTGGGATTGAGCCATGCGATCGGGCCAGAACCCCGCCAAATTCGTGGAAACGGTGGCGCGCCCAATGCGGGTGACGGTCATCGTCGTCAGCTATGTCCCGTTCCTCGCCGGCTATTTCGCTGAGGGCCTCGACGTCTTGCGAATCTGCCTGGACAGCCTGCGGCGAAACACGCCCGAACCGTACGACCTGATGGTGTTCGACAACGGTAGCGCGCCGGAGGTCGTTTCGTTTCTGGAAGCGCTGCATCGGGCGGGGCAGATCGAGTACCTGCTCCTCTCGCGCGCCAATCTGGGCAAGGGCGGCGCGTGGGACATCGCCTTTCAGGCGGCGCCCGGGGAGATCGTCGCCTATGCCGATGGAGATGTCTTTTTCGACTCCGGCTGGTTGTCGCGAGGCCTGAAGATTCTGGAAACGTTTCCCCGCGTGGGCATGGTGAGCAGCCGCCCGCTTCGCACGGAACCAGAGCTGACCAGCGCCACCCTGAAATGGGTCGAGGGGGAAGACGCGGCAGAGGTTGAGCGAGGCCGGTTCATCCCGTGGGAGGTCTTTCGAGAGCACGATGTCAACCTCGGGCAAGACGAGAAGGCGGTGCGGGACCGGTATGAATCGACCGACGACATCTTGATTCGATACCGTGAGGTGGAAGCCCTCGCCGGCGCGGTGCATTGGCAGTTTGTCGCGTATCGAGATGTCCTGCGTCAGCACCTGCCGTTGTCGCTCGATCGCCCCATGGGGCAGGTGCGGGCGTTGGACCGGCGCCTCAACGAGAACGGCTACCTGCGCTTGATGACGACCGAGGCCCTCGTGCGCCACATGGGGAACACCGTCCCCGACGATCTTCGGTCGACGGCCCTCATCCGCCGCGCGCCTCGGCCGGACGGGCCGCGGTTACTGGATTGGGCGCCGCTCCGCAGGCTGCTGCTGGCCGTCCACAACCAGATCTTCCGCTGGTACTTCCGGTCGTAGGGACGGTCCTTGAGCTCCACCTCGCCTCATCCCTCCGCCAAGAAGATCCTCCTGTGCGCCGATCACGGGCTGGCCCTGGTGTATTTCCTGCAGACCGAGGTCGTGCCGACCCTGCTCAGCGCCGGTGCGCAAGTCATGCTGCTGACCGACGATGCCATTGTCGATCGCGTGCGCGAACGATTCGCCGATCTGCCGATCTCCGTCGAGGGCATGCGATTGGCGGAGGCGCGCCGCTACGAGCACCGGGCTTACGACCTGCAATGGTGGCTGGGATTCCTGCGTCGGGTCGGGGGTTCGCGCCGGATCAACACGCGCGCCATGGACTCCTACGTCGATCAGGTGATGGTGGAAATCTCGCCGCGCCAGATTCCGGCGCTGCCCCTAGCCCTTCTCGTTCGCTTCTTTCTTCGCCGCTCGGCGGATTGGCGCAAGGCGCTGGTGAGAGCCCAGAATCGCTTCACGCCTCGGATCTACTCGGATCTGTTCGACCGTTTCACGCCGGACCTGGTGGTCGGCAGCACGCCGGGCTGGCGCCACGACCGCTACCTGCTGCGCGAGGCTGCCCGGCGCGGCCTTCGCACGGCGTCCGTCGTCGTCGGTTGGGACAACCCCAGCAGCTACAGCCTCCCCGGCGCGCCGGTGCGGGACATCACGTGCTGGTCGGAGATTCAGAAGGAAGAGCTGGTGCTCGGTTCCGACTGGGACGCGGAGCGCGTGCACATCGGCGGCATCCCCATCTACGACGGTTACTTTCGGCGGCAGTGGCTCCTTCCCCGCGAGGAGTACTTCCGAGTGCACAGCCTGGATCCGGCGCGAAAGCTGTTGAGCTACGCGTGCAGCTTTGTGAGCTTCTCGCCCAACTATCAAAACGTGGAAGCCCTCGCCAATCTCGTCGCCTCCGACGTGCTGGGCAAGCCGTGCCAGTTGCTGGTGCGACTGCATCCCAACCATTTCTGGGACAACTGGCTCTTCGCCGACGAGCGCGAGCGCATCTACCGACTGGCCAGGGACCATCCCCATGTCCACGTGGTCGAACCCGTGCCCATCGGAGGCGAGCTCGGCCATTACTCGGGTGAGGACGTGGCCGAGAAGGCCTCGATGATGGCCCACGCCGACGTGTTTCTCACGGTCTATTCGACGATGGTGGTCGAAGCCGCCATCCACGACCGGCCGATCGTCAGCGTGTGTATCGACGCTCCACGCGGCTGGGGATATGTACGCCGCTTCTACCTTCGCAAGTATTCCCTTCCGCTGTCCCGCATCGGAGACTGGCCGACCCACGACCGATTCCGACGTTCGGGTGCCGGGAAGGTTGTGTTCGACGACCGCGGCCTGGGTGAGGTGGTGACGGCCTATCTCCGCAATCCGTCGACGGACCGGGATGCCCGGCGCGCGTTTGTCGAAAGGGAGGTCACCTTCACCGATGGAAGCGCAGGCACCCGCACGGGGCGAATCCTGCTTTCTCTGTTGGAACAGGGCCTCGCATGAGATTCCTGATCGCCGGTCTCGGCTCTATCGGTCGCAGGCACCTCAGGAACCTGATGGCGCTTGGACATCGCGACATCCTGCTGTACCGCACGCGCAAAAGCACACTTCCCCCCGAGGAATTGCAGGCCTTTCCCACCGAGACCGATCTGGGGGCCGCGCTCGGCCGCCGGCCGGATGCGGTCATCGTCAGCAACCCGACGTCGATGCACCTCGACGTCGCCATCCCTGCCGCGCGCGCCGGGTGCCACATCCTGCTCGAGAAGCCGGTCTCCGACAATCTGGAGAGGATCGACGTCCTGCGCGAAGCCGTCGAGCGCGCGAACGTGCGCGTCCTGATGGGTTTCCAGTTCCGGTTTCATCCGACGCTCCAGCAGGTTCATCGGATGGTGGCCGATGGCAGCCTGGGTAAGGTGTTCTCGGCCCGAGCTCACTGGGGTGAATACTTCCCGGACTGGCATCCATGGGAAGACCACCGAAGGTCGTACGCCGCGCGCAGGGACCTGGGCGGCGGCGCTCTGCTCACGTTGTGCCATCCGATCGACTACCTGCGCTGGATCCTGGGCGAGGTGGCCGGCGCCGAGGGCGCGCTCAGACGGGCCCTCAACCTGGAGGTCGAAGCGATCGCGGACATTGACCTCCGCTTCGACTCGGGCGCATCGGCGAACGTCCATCTCGATTACATCCAACGGCCACCCGAGCACACGCTGGAAATCGTCGCCGAGCGCGGCCGCCTGCGATGGGATGGATTGACCGGCGAGGTCACGATTGCCGATGGACCGGAGGGGCTTGAGTCGGGATACCGGGCGCCGAAGGGGTTTGAGCGGAACGACATGTTCCGGGCGGAGATGAATCATTTCGTTGAAGTTGTCGAGGGCAAGGCCGCGCCCGTGTGCAGCCTCGACGACGGCCTCCGCGTCCAGGAAATCATCGACAGCGTGCGCCGGTCGGCTGCCTCGAGCGTGGGCGAGATCGGGGCGGTACGTTGAAGTCCCCCGTTGCCCGCGCCGGCCTGGTTGCCGTGTCGGTCTTCGCCGCGTGGTGGCTGTTCCGGCTGACGGAGAGAGGCGTGGGTATCGGCAGCGACTCGGTGGTCTACATGGCCGGGGCGCGCAACCTCTTCGGTGGTGAGGGTTTTGTCTGGAAGGGAGGCGACCAGCTGCCTCGCCCCATCAACCACTACCCGCCACTGTACTCGGTTGCCCTGGTGCCGGGTTTGGTGCTCGATGCGCCGGTGGAGGATGCCGCCCGGTGGATGAATGCGATCGCCATGGGCGGCAACACGTTTCTCGCGGGCGCTCTGACAGGCCTTGTGTCGTCCTCGGGGGCGGGGGCCGTTGTGGGTGCGCTGCTGTTCGTCGCCAGCGAGGAAACCATCTCGCTCCATTCGTGGGCGATGTCGGATGCGCTGTATCTGTTCTTTGCGCTGGCCTGCGCCGTCTCGGCCACGCGCTACTTGCAGGCGAAGGGTCGAGCCCACGAACTCACGATGTGGATGGCGGCAAGCCTCGGTTTCCTGACACGCTATGTGGGCGCGTCGCTCTTCGCCATACCTCTGGCCGCGATGTTGCTGGCCGAGAGGGAAGGGCAGCCGCGCGCGCGCCGAGCTGCCATCGGCTTTGTCTTCGCGGTGCTGCCCGGCGCTCTTTGGCTTGCGCGCAACGCCGCGCTGACCGGTTCGGCAACCAATCGCCGGCTGGGCGCTTTCGTCCAGGATCCATCCTGGTGGACGAGTATGGGCTGGGTGATCGAGTCCTGGTTTCTTCCAGGGAGACTCCAGAATGCTCTCGCCGCGTCCAACGTACCTGGAGGAACCATCCTGGTCGTCGGGTTGGTGGTAGGCCTCCTACTCGTCTGGTGGAACGCCAGAGAGCGTGATCCCTGGAATCTGCGGAGTGTGGCTCCCCTCTGGATCCCGACAATCCTTCTCGGCGTTTCTCACCTCTGCGCCATTGCAGCCTCTGCGTGGCTGACCTACCCGGGCCCAGATCTGACGGCCAGGAATCTGGCGCCCATCCTGGTGACCCTTTCAGTCTTGTTCTCGGCGGTCCTTGCGACAGCATGGTCTCGGGGAACCGGAGAGGCGAAGGCAGCTGCCGCGATTGCCGCCGTCGCTTTCTTGACCTTCAAGGGCTACGCAAGCCGGGAGACCGTGGCCCGGCTGCTCAGGGATGGGCAAGGCTACACCAGTGCCGCATGGGAGCGGTCGCAGACCGTCCGCCTTCTTCAAGAGCTGAACCCGGACGTTCTCTACGCCAACGACGTTGGGGCCGCATACTACTTCACTGGCAGATTCGCCTACGAGATCCCGCATCGCTTCGAGTCCCTGACGCTGGACGAACGAACGGACTATCACGAAGAGCTCTGCCGAATGTGGACGCGCCTACGGGAGAACGGAGGCCTCGTGGTCTTCTTCGAGACGGCCAGTCGCGTGCCGGAACTCCCGACGCGTGAAGACCTGCAGGGTTTGCTTCCCATGGTCGCCGACCACGCCGACGGCGCGATCTTCAAGGCGGGTGCTCCGCCGCTGCCGGAATGTGGCTTGAGGGCGCAGGAGTCGGAGGTCGATTGAGCGAGGCAGGCAAAGGGCAACCGTCGAAGCTCGGCGCGTTTGCGATTTCCGGGTTAGCGGATAGCCGATGGCGCGAGGAGTGACATGACTGCAGCCAAACCACGAGGGCCTTTGGCCACGGGCGATCCGGCCGGGTTGCACCTTTCGGTGGTGCTGCCGGTCTACGAGGAAGCCGGCCTCCTGGAGCACCTCGTTCGACGCATTGTGGCCACACTGGAGAATCTGCGGATCCCCTTCGAGATCGTCGCGGTCGACGACGGCTCCCGGGATGAGACGCGAAATGTGCTTGTCGGACTGCGCTCCCAGTACCGGGAACGCCTGGTCGTCGTCCGCCACCTAGCCAACCGCGGCAACGGTGCCGCCCTTCGCAGCGGTATCCGCTTCGCCCGCGGCGAGATCGTGGTGACCATGGATGCCGACGGGCAGCACGCTCCGGAGGACATCCCGAAGCTACTCGATCAAATCCCGCCATACGACCTTGTCGTGGGCGCTCGGACGGCCGGATACCGGGGCCCTTGGTACCGAGCGGCCGCCAACCGCTTCTACAATGCCTTCTCGAGCTGGCTCTCGAGGACAAAGATCGAAGACCTGACGTCGGGATTCCGGGCCATGCGTCGAACCGCCGTTCTGCACTTCCTGCCGCTCTTCCCGCAAGGTTTCTCCGCGCCGACGACGACCACCCTGGCCTTCTTGAAGGCGGGCTACAATGTTTCGTTTGTGCCCATCCAGGTGGGCCAGCGCAGCAGCGGCCGGAGCAAGATCCACCTCTGGGAAGATGGAGCGCGCTTTATCGTGCTCATCGTCCGCATGATCGTGCTCTACGATCCCTTGAGGATCTTCTTTCCCGCAGGCGCCGTGTTGGCCGGTCTCGGAGCTCTGGCCTGGCTCGCCGGTGTGTATTTCGCTGGACGACTTGTGTTCCCCAACTCGACTATCTTCCTTTTTTCGGCTTCCCTTTTGGCTTGGCTGCTCGGCTTGATGGCGGACCAGATCTCGAGCACGCGTATTCACTACTTCGGCGACGAGTACATTTGTTTCCCGGAGGACGACGCCGAATGAGGCGAGAGTCGTCTACTGGGACTTGCAGGATGAGAGCGCAAACCAGGGAGAGGATCGGGCCAGATGGCTGACGACGTCTTCGAAGCCTTTAGCCTCGACGGCCGCGTGGCTGTGGTGACCGGCGGCGCCGGACTCCTCGGCACCGGCTTCTGTCGGACTCTGGCGGCGGCCGGCGCCTCGGTGGCGGTCCTCGACATGGATCACGACCGGGCCGAGCATGTCGCGGGAAGCATCAGAAGTCAGGGGAGGTCCGCGCTCGCCGTTGGAGCCGATGTCACGGCTCCCGGTTCGCTGCGCGAAGCCGCGGCTCGGATCCAGGCCGAGTTGGGCGAGGTCGAGATTCTGGTCAACAGCGCCGCCAAAGATCCGAAGTTCGATCCGGCGCACCGCGAGTCGGCAGCGAATGACTTCGAGGGATTCTCTCTGGAGATCTGGGACGAAGCCCTGAAGGTCAATCTCACCGGCGCCTTCCTCGCCGCCCAGGTTTTCGCTCCCGCGATGCTGAGACACGGCAAGGGCAGCATCGTCAACATCTGCTCCACCTACGGCCTCGTCGGGCCGGACCAGCGCATCTATGCGCGAGAAGGTCAGGCGCCTCAGTTCAAACCCGTCTACTACTCCGTGACCAAGGCCGGCATCCTCGGATTCACACGCTACCTGGCGACCTACTACGCGGGCAAGAACATCCGGGTGAACGCGCTGACGCCGGGCGGAGTCTTCGCCGACCATGATCCGGATTTTGTGGCGAGGTATTCCGCGCGGACCGTGCTCGGACGGATGGCCGAGCAAGGCGAGATGGACGCGGCGCTCCTGTTTCTGGCGTCCGATGCCTCGTCGTACATGACCGGGTCCAATCTCGTGGTGGACGGGGGCTGGACGGCATGGTAGCTGTGCCTGGGAGCTGCGCGTGTCGGGAGTCGAATTGACTTCCCTGGAGCAGAACGCGACCTTCATCTGCGGCCACCCGAAATCCGGGACGAGCCTGCTGCGGGGGATGCTGGATTCGCATCCGCAGCTTATCGTCTTTCCGGAGGAGACGAAATTCTTCCGGCGGGTGCTGCCCGCGGCTGTGACTCACGCGATCGACGAACGCCCACGGGTCGTCGGCGAGCGCATCCTGCAGGTGTTGGCGTGGAGAGAAGGCTCGTTGTCGCCGGGCCAGGCTGGATTTCGCGATCGTGACTACTCACATATCGACCACAAGTCGGCGCTCGAGGCCTATCGGCGGCGCTCCGTGGCCTGGCAGGGTGAGCCTTCGCGCCTGCTCGTCGCCGCGATCCTGGCCTATGGAGAAGCCACAGGCCGGCTCGCGCAGGCGAAGCGCTGGGTCGAGAAGAGCCCGTACAACGAGCGATACGCGACCCGCATCTTCGAGTGGTGGCCGCAGGCTCGATGCCTGCACGTGGTCCGCGACCCGCGCGACAACTATGCTTCCTATCTGCGCAAACATCCTGATTGGACTCCGGAGACCTTCGCCCATTCCTGGAGACAATCTGCGCTCTTGGGATGGAAGAACCATAGGCGGTTTGGAGCCGAAAGATACCGGATCGTTCGGTATGAGGATCTTATCCTCCGAACGGAGGAGGCCATCGCAGAGCTCGTGCGTTTCCTCGAAATCGAAGACTCGCCGGCGCTGCGCACACCCACGCGCGCCGGCCTGGCCTGGACGGGAAACTCGATGTTCGGTGAGGCCTTCGATGGGATCAGCCATAGCCCTCTGGGCCGGCATGCGAAGGCGCTCCCGCAGGCCGACAACCTGGAGATCGAGAAACAGCTCGAGCCCGAGATGATGCGGCTCGGGTATTCGCTGACCCGGCCCCTGACCCGAACAGAGCGACTCGCCGGCCGGGTGGGGCGGGCGAGGTGGGTGTGGAGAAGATTCCGCACGGCTGGGCGGTCCAGGACCGCCTCCGGAGGGAAGTAGGGGATGGCGCACGGCCGGCTCGATCCAGAACGAGGTCATCCCGAATCGGGCCGGACATTGAAGGTCCTGGCCATCATTCCGGCGCGCGGAGGCTCCAAGTCGGTGCCGCGTAAGAACGTGCGCCTGCTGGCCGGCCATCCCCTGATCGCCTACAGCGTCGCCGCGGGGCTGGCCTCCGCGCGCGTCGGTCGAGTCATCCTCTCGACGGATGACGAGGAGATTGCCGAGGTCGGGCGCAGCTACGGCGCGGACGTCCCGTTTCTACGGCCGAGGCATCTGGCCGAAGACGACACCCCGGATTTGCCGGTGGTCGAGCATGCGCTGGAATGGCTGGCGACGAATGAGAGCTACCATCCCGATCTCGTCGTGCAGCTCCGGCCCACGTCACCGCTGCGGCCCGCGGACCTTGTCGATCGGGGGATCGTCGTCGTCCTGGAGCACGCCGATGCCGACTCGGCGCGGGCCGTGATTCCCTCGGGTCAGAATCCGTTCAAGATGTGGCGACCCGCGGATGACGGCCGGATCGTGCCGCTGCTGACGGACGGCTTGCATGAAGCGTACAACATGCCCCGCCAAAGCCTTCCCAGGACCTACTGGCAGACGGGGCACCTGGACGTGATCCGGACGGAGACGATCCTGCGGAACCACAGCCTGACCGGCGATCGCGTGTATCCGATCCTGGTCGACCCGGATCACGCGGTAGACATCGACTCGCCGCGCGATTTCGAACGCGCCGAGGCCCTGCTGCGCGAGGGCCAGCCGGACTTGGTCCTCCCTCGCCTGCGAAGCCAGGCGCCCTGACGCGAGACCGAAAGAGGTAGGAAGGAGACGACATGGAAAGAACGGTCATGGTTGGGCAGCGTGCGGTGGGGCAGGGAAAGCCCACCTACGTCGTGGCCGAAATCGGGATCAATCACAACGGCGATCTCGAAGCGGCGAGGAGCCTGATCGATGCTGCCGCCCACGCCGGAGTGGACGCGGTCAAGTTCCAGAAACGAACCCCGGAGCTGTGCGTTCCGCCCGACCAGCGCGACCTGCGCCGGGAAACCCCCTGGGGCTACATCACCTACCTCGAGTACCGCGAGAAGATCGAGTTCGGTGAACGCGAGTACCAGGCCATCGACCGCCACTGCCGTGACCGCGAAGTGGACTGGTTCGCCTCGGTCTGGGACGAACCGTCGGTGGATTTCCTGGAACCCTTCGACCCGATCGCCTACAAGATTCCTTCTGCGGCCCTGACCGACCACAAGCTGCTGCGGCACGTGCGCTCCAAGGGTCGGCCGGTGATTCTCTCGACAGGCATGTCCACCATGCAGGAGATCGACCGGGCGATCGAAGTGCTGGGGATGGAGAATCTGATCCTGCTCCACGCCACCAGCACCTATCCGTGCGAACCGGAAGAGCTCAACCTGCGCATGATCCACACGCTTTCCGAGCGCTTCCCGTGCCCGGTTGGTTACTCCGGGCATGAGGTCGGCCTGATTCCGACGGTGGTGGCCGCCTCGCTGGGTGCGTGCCTGGTGGAACGCCACATCACTCTGGACCGCGCCATGTGGGGCAGCGATCAGGCGGCGTCGGTGGAGCCCGGCGGATTCGAGAGGCTGGTGAAATACATCCGCGTGACCGAATCCAGCCTGGGTGACGGTGTGAAGAAGGTGTACGAGAGCGAGCACAATTCGCTGCGCCGGCTGCGGCGGGTGATGGACTGAGCGGAACCGTGCCTCTGACGAATCCGATCGTGCAGTGGCGCCAACGGAGGCTGCTGCGCGATCTATCGACCCGAATCGCAAACGTCGAAGCCTACCTGGCCGGCCGGGAGGCGCACGCCGGCGCCCAGGACGGGCCGGTGTTGTTCTTCAATGCCTCGACGCGCATCCATCGGCTGAGCCTGAACGGCGCTTTCAGCCTGCTTTCGGCCTGGGCGGTAAGGGCCGCCGGGCATGAGGTGCGGCATCTCGTGTGTGAGGCCGGGATGGAGCCTTGTGTTCTTGGAACGGACCGGCGATCACCTGCGTCTCCACCCCCGTGTTCGATCTGCCTCGACCTGAGCCGGACGATCTTCCCCGCGGGGAAGACGCAGGGCCTTG
>DASSGB010000245.1:0-8353 GCA_035693825.1 Anaerolineales bacterium | reverse complement strand
CCAACCGCACGCCCGTCACCCCGCAGGGCGCGCGCAAAGAAAAACCCAAGACCCCGCTCGTAGACCAATTGGCGACTGACCTCACGGCGCTGGCCG
Organism: Anaerolineales bacterium; assembly: GCA_035693825.1. Taxonomy (GTDB): domain Bacteria; phylum Chloroflexota; class Anaerolineae; order Anaerolineales; family E44-bin32; genus MGOM01. Next base: position 8,257 of record DASSGB010000245.1, on the reverse strand, counting down.
AAGACAACAAGCTCGACCCGGTCATCGGGCGCGAGATGGAAATCGAGCGCGTCATTCAGATCCTGGCGCGCCGCACCAAGAACAACCCGGCCCTGATCGGCGAACCGGGCGTCGGCAAGACGGCCATCGTCGAAGGGTTGGCGCAGCGCATCGTCGCCGGCGACACGCCCGAGCCGCTGCTCGGCAAACGCGTGATGCAGTTGGACGTGGGATCGCTTGTGGCCGGGACGATGTACCGGGGCCAGTTCGAAGAGCGCTTGAAGCGGGTCATCGACGAGCTCAAGTCGTCGGGGGCCATCCTGTTTATCGACGAAGTCCACATGCTGGTCGGCGCCGGATCGGCCGGCTCCTCGGTCGACGCCGCCAACATCCTCAAGCCGGCCCTGTCGCGCGGCGAGTTGCAGGTCATCGGGGCCACCACCCTCGACGAGTACCGCAAATACATCGAGAGCGACGCCGCCCTCGAGCGGAGATTCCAGCCGGTGATGGTCGAGGAGCCCAGCCAGGAAGAGGCCCTCGACATCCTGCGCGGCGTCAAGCGGCCGTATGAAGCGCATCACCGCCTGATCATCAGCGACGAAGCGCTCGAAGCCGCCGTACACCTCTCGGCGCGCTATGTCACCGATCGCTACCTGCCGGACAAGGCCATCGACCTGATCGACGAGAGCGCCTCCCGGGTGCGGATGTACAAGAGTCCCGAAGCGCGCAATCTGCGCTCGACCATGGATGAGCTGCGCCAGACGCGTCAGGCTCACGCCCAGGCGATGGAAGAAGCCCGTTTCGACGACGCCCAGGAATTGCTGGAGCTTCAAACCCAGCTCGAGGAGAAGCTTCGCCAACTGCGCGCCGGCTGGGAACGCTCGGACGACACGGTGCGCGTGACGGCCCAGGACATCGCCGAAGTCGTGGCCATGTGGACCGGCGTGCCGGTCATGCAGATCGCCCAGGAAGAATCGGAGCGACTGCTGCAGATGGAGTCGGCCCTGCACGCGCGGATCGTCGGCCAGGATGAGGCGATCGAGGCCATCTCCAAAGCCGTCCGCCGGGCGCGGGCCGGGCTGAAGGATCCGCGTCGGCCGGTCGGTTCGTTCATCTTTCTTGGGCCCACCGGAGTCGGCAAGACCGAATTGACCAAGGCCCTGGCCGAGTTCATGTTCGGCTCGGAAGACGCCCTGATCCAGATCGACATGTCGGAATTCATGGAGCGTCACACCGTCAGCCGCCTGGTCGGCGCGCCTCCAGGATACGTGGGCTACGACGATGCCGGCCAGCTGACCGAAGCCATTCGCCGCCGGCCCTATTCGATCGTCGTCTTCGACGAGGTCGAAAAAGCCCATCCCGACGCGCACAACATGCTCCTGCAGATCATGGAGGAAGGCCATCTGACCGACGCCCGCGGGCGCAAGGTCGATTTCCGCAACGCGCTGGTGGTCATGACCTCCAACGTGGGCGCCGAGCTCATCAAGAAGCAGACCCAGCTCGGCTTCAACTTGCAGCAGGATGAGAGCCAGGAGGAACGTCAGGCGTATGAGGACATGCGCAAGAAGCTGATGGAGGCGTTGCGCAAGGTCTTCCGGCCGGAGTTCCTCAACCGGGTCGACTCGATCATGGTCTTCCATGCCCTGACCAAGGACCAGATCGGCCTCATCGTCGATCTGGAGCTGGCCAAGGTCGCTCAACGCCTCGGCGAGCACCATGTGCAGCTGACCGCCAGCGAGGCGGCGCGCCGGTTCCTGGCCGAACGCGGCTACGACGCCGAGATGGGCGCCCGGCCGCTGCGGCGCGTGATCCAAAACAAGGTGGAGGACCGCATTTCCGACGCTCTGCTGGCGGGCGAGTTCAAGACGGGCGATCATGTGACGGTCGAGGTCGAAGGCGACGACGTCGTGCTGCGGCGCAAGGAAGACGAGCAGGAGAACTCAACCGAGGTCCTGCCGGCCGAGGCTTCGTCCTAGAGTCACTTGTAGGTGAAATCCGACGCCCGGTTTGCAGCGCAAACCGGGCTTCTGTTTCCGGGCTGTATAATCGTTTCGCTGGCGGACGTGTGGTCTCCCTTCCGGATCTAATTCAAGCCATCCGAGCTCAATACGCCCTTCCCTGGGGAGGGCTGCATGGCGTGACGCACTGGGCGCGGGTGTATGAGAACGGCTTGCGCCTGGCGCCCGTCACGGGCGGCGATGCGCAGGTTCTGCTGCTGTTCTGCTTGTTCCACGACGCATGCAGGCGAACGGAGGGTTGGGACCAGGGGCACGGTGTTCGAGGCGCCGAGCTGGCAGCCCGCTGGCGGGGCAAATACTTCGAACTGCCTCCGGCGCAGTTCGATCTTCTCTACGATGCCTGCGCCCTTCACACCGACGGCCTGACGGAAGGCGACCCCAGTCTGCAGACCTGCTGGGACGCGGATCGCCTGGATCTCGCCCGGGCGTCGATTCTGCCTTCCGCGGATCGACTGTGCACTCTGGCGGCCAGGGAGAAGGCTGTGATGGATTGGGCGACCGAGAGAAGCCTGCGCAGAAGCGCTCCCGACTGGCTGCTGCCCGAGTGGGGGACGCCGCCCGGCTGACGGCTCTTGCGTCAAAAGGACACGACTTGGCTCGGACGCGGGTTCAGTATGTCTGTCAGCAGTGCGGGCGAGCCGCGGCCAAGCCCCTCGGCCGCTGCCCGCAGTGCGGCGCATGGAACAGCATGGTCAGCGAGACGGTCGCTCCCAGCCGGCCTGCCACGCGGCGGGCGTCGGGAGACGGCCCGGTTCGCCTGGCGGAAATCCAGGGCGCGGAGGAAGTCCGCTATCCTCTGTCGATCGAGGAATTCGCGCGCGTCCTGGGCGGCGGTGTCGTCCCGGGATCCCTCGTTCTTGTGGGAGGAGATCCCGGTATCGGCAAGTCGACCCTCTTGCTCCAAATGGCGCTGGTCATGGCCGACACCGGGCGCGTGCTGTACGTCTCGGGCGAGGAATCCGTCCGGCAGATCCAATCTCGGGCCAGGCGACTTCCGGGAGGCGACTCGCCGCCGGATGATCTCTATCTGCTGACCGAAACCGATCTGGGAGCCATTCTCGCCCAGGTTCAGACGCTCCAGCCTCGGATCGTGGTGATCGATTCGATCCAGACGGTGCAGGTGCCGGAGCTTGACACAGGCGCAGGGTCGATCTCACAGGTGCGAGAGGCCGCCTTGCGTCTTCAGGCGCAGGCCAAGTCGTCGGATGCAGCCGTGTTCGTCGTGGGCCATGTGACCAAAGACGGTGCGATCGCCGGCCCGAAGGTCCTCGAACATATTGTCGACACCGTGCTGTACCTGGAAGGGGACCCGCTGCATGCCTTTCGCCTGCTGCGCGCGGTGAAAAACCGCTTCGGCCCGACGACGGAAGTCGGCGTCTTTGCTATGGGCGAGGCCGGCATGGTCGAGGTGCCCAATCCTTCGGAGGCCTTCCTGGCCGAGCGGGTGCTGCAAGCGCCGGGTTCGGCGGTGGCGGTGACGATGGAAGGTACTCGACCCCTGTTGGTGGAGATACAAGGACTGACCAGTCCGACGGCATTCGGCAACCCGCGGCGCACCGCCAACGGCGTCGACTTCAACCGTCTGCTGCTGACTCTGGCTGTCCTGACCCGGCGGGTGGGCCTGCGGCTGGCGGACCAGGATGTTTTCGTCAACGTCGTGGGAGGTTTGCGCCTGGAGGAGCCCGCGGCGGACCTGGCGGTGGCGGTCGCCGTGGCATCTTCGCTGCAAGACAAGGCTCTGCCCGCCGATCTCGCCTTTGTGGGGGAGGTGGGGTTAACCGGGGAGCTGCGTTCTGTATCGCAAATGCCGACTCGTCTGAGAGAAGCAGCCAAACTGGGCTTCCGTCGCGTGATTGTTCCCAAGAGTTTGCACACCGATCAGGCTCCAGCAGGGATCGAGGTCATTGCGGTGCGATCCGTGCGCGAAGCTCTGGATCGGTCGTGGGCACCCTGACGCGAAACGAAGCTCGAGACGTGGATTCCGCCTCTCCGTGCGGAGCCTCCAGGTTCCTTTAACAGTTCCGAGTGTGGGGCAGATCAGCCGAGAACTCGCCGGCACGCCTCCGTAGATATGGCGGACTGCGGCGAACCGCCGTATTGATCTGGCGTCGAACAGATCAACCGTCGCCGAGGACCGTGGAGAAGGGATCGACCGAATCATCCGGAAGACGTTAACACCGGATTCCCCGGCGTCGTCGTTTGTTTTTAGGAAACAGTAGGCTGCGCGTATTGAAGTGCGTGTGCGGTTTTGCTAGAATGCTTCCGTCGCGGGTGGAGTGCTGACCCAGTTTCTGGGGTTTGACCAGCTAAACGCGCCGCCACGGCGCGTCCCTCTCGTCGGCACCAGAGCGCAGAGCTCAAGTCCAATCCAGTGATCGACGCAGCGACGGGCACAGCCGCCGCCGCTGGGCCGTCAGAGGGAGTTACGCATGAATGCTGAGCGTGCCTGGGAAGCGGCCCTGGGGCAGTTGCAGATGGAATTGCCTCGAGCTTCTTTCGATACCTGGGTGCGCGACGCGGAACTCCTTACCTACGAAGACGGGACGTTCGTCATCGGCGTCCAGAACGCCTACGCTCGCGACTGGTTGGAAGACCGGCTGCAGTCGACCGTCAAGAACATTCTGGGCGGGCTCGTCGGCCGAACGGTCGAAACACGTTTTGTGATCTGGCAGCCGGAAGCCCCCGAGGAAGAGGCTGTCGACGCACCGCCTCCGGCGGCCGTCCCAGCGCCCACGCCCTGCCATTTGAACTCGCGCTACACGTTCGAGTCGTTCGTGGTGGGGGCCAGCAATCGCCTGCCGCACGCCGCGGCGCTGGCGGTGGCCGAGAACCCGGCCAAAGCGTACAACCCGTTGTTCCTGTACGGCGGCGTCGGCCTGGGCAAGACCCACCTGCTGCACGCCGTCGGTCATGCCAGCGTGGCGGCCGGGCTGCGCGTGCTGTACGTCTCGTCGGAGGAATTCACCAACGATCTCATCAACGCCATTCGGGCGCACACAACGGACGCCTTCCGCGAGCGCTACCGGCGGATGGACGTGCTGCTCATCGACGATATTCAGTTCATTGCCGGCAAGGAATCGACACAGGAAGAGTTCTTCCACACTTTCAACACCCTCCACGGGCAGGAGAAGCAGATCGTCATCTCCTCCGACCGACCGCCCAAGGCCCTGGTGACGCTCGAGGAACGCCTGCGGTCTCGCTTCGAATGGGGCCTGACGGCCGACATTCAGCCGCCGGACTTCGAGACGCGGCAGGCCATCCTGCGCTCGAAGGCCGAGCGCGCCGGCCGGACGGTGGACTCGGAGTACCTGGAGATCATCGCCCGCCGGGTGCAAAGCAACATCCGGGAGCTCGAAGGAGCCCTGACGCGCGTGCTGGCGTTCGCCGACCTGAGCGGCGTGGCGCTGTCCAAAGACCTCGTCGAGGCAACCCTGGCCGACATGCAGGCTCGACCCAGCGCGGTGACTCCGGACCGGATCATCGCCGCCGTCGCCGCCCAATTCGCTGTCGACGAAGACCGCTTGCTGTCGACCGACCGCTCGCGGCAGGTGGCCCTGCCGCGCCAGGTGGCGATGTTCCTGATCCGTGAAGGGACGAACGCCTCCCTGCCGCAGATCGGCGAGGCCCTCGGCGGCCGCGACCACACGACGGTCATGTACGGCTGCGACAAGATCGCCGGCCTGCTGGAGACGGACGACGCCCTCCGGCGGCAGGTGGCGGCGATCCGCGAGAACCTCTACAACCAGACTCGCAGCCCGGCCTAGCCCATTTCCATCTCTCGACGAAAATGCGAAACCCGGTTTCCAAAGGAAACCGGGTTTCGGTTGGAGCTGGGGCTTTCTCTTCTGGGATCAGGTCGAGTCGGCCGGCGGCCCACCCTCGGTCGGGTAGATGACAATGGCGAAGTTGTCGAACGCCACCTGGATTCCGTGGAATCCGACCACCAGACCCACCTTCCCCGGTCCCGGCGGGAGGTTCTCATAGACCTCTACCGTGACGCCATTCATGTCGATCTGCAGCCAAGGGCCTCGCACCTGGACCTCGATGTGGTTGCTCAGGTAGCTGGGATACATCGACGGCGAGTACTTCCACCCGCCGAGGGTTGACCAGCTGAGCAGCTGCGGGTCGAAGTACCACACTCCGTAAACCTGCCAGGTCATCGCTTCCAGGTCGAGGTAGCGGCCGGTCTCCTCGTCGTACCGCAGGAGGAGCCCGAAGCCGCGGTCGGATTGCCCGTCGATGAAGCGCACATCGACGGCCATGTCGTAGTCCGCAACGACTCCGCAGTCCTCGCAGACGATCGGCACGCCGTAGGCTCCCTCACTCGGGGAGTAGGGGCCGACAACCAGCTCGCCGTCTTCATAACGGCAATGGCTGCAGCCATCCCAGCGCCCATCATCGAACCTGAAGTCGTCGTATAGGATCAACGGGCCCGGCGTTGCGGTCGGCATGGGCGTGGCCGTTGGCGGCCGTGGGCTGGCGGTGGGGCTGGCGGCCAGGGCGGTCTCGGCCGCGGTCAGCGCCGAGGCCGTGCCTTCGATGGCAACTTCGGTCTGCCGGAGACTCAGCGCCTGCTCGGTCGACTGGAGGCTCGAGGCACCGCCCGTGCAGGCCTGGAGCAGCGCCGCAGCCACCCATCCCGCTCCTAGCGCAGTAGGTTTCATCATCGTCGGCCTCCGGCCGACGGGCGTCAGTTCGACGCCAGCCTCCAGAGTTCGACGTTTTGCAGTTGGCAGCGGGTTCCGAAGTCTTTGTTGGTGCCGGAGACGAGGGTGTAGCCGAGGCTGCCTTCGGTCAACCCGAAGTCCTCACGCTCCATGACCTTCTCGCCGTTCACGAAGATGATGAACCGCTGGGCTTCCGCCGTCACCATGATGCTTGCCTGGCCGGCGGGTGTGCCCACCTCGCCGAAGTACCGGCGGCCCATCTCTCCGAACACGCCGCCCTTGGAGCGAAGCATGGTGACATATCCATCGAGCGAGAGAAAGACGACATAGTGGTTGTCGATGTCCTTGTATCGAAAGACGATGCCGCAGCCCGAGGCGAACCAGTTGGCCGTCCGGCTGGCGGACTCCCAGGAAGCATCTGCGCGCAATACAAAGTCCGCCGGATCGGCCTCGAGAGGATAGACCTGGTACCAGTTGAGCTGGGCCCACGACTCGTCGAAGGAAGGCAGCGCCTCGTAGGAGCCTCCGGCGGAGGTGATATACCCGTCGCCGCGCAGTTGCTCCATCAGATCCGCCATCGACGAGGCGGATTTCGTGGCCATCTGGGCCGCCACGGCGGTGCGCTCGGTCTGCGTTTCGCGTGCGGCCTGGGTCGACTCGGCTTTCTTGGTCGCGGTGCCTGCGATGCCGGTGGCTTCCTGGTCGGCAGCGTCCTGCGTGCCCTGGACGCTCGTTGCGCGCGCGTCGATGGCCTCCTGCGTTCCGGCGATGACCGAGGCCTGGGCGTCCTCGGTCGCCTGGAGATCCGCGGCGCTGGGGCCGCAGGCGCCGGCGATCAGGGACAGAATGACAATGAGCACGAGCCGCGCTCGCACCATGATCCACCTTCCTTTCGTGAGGGCGATGAAGGTTCGGGTGGGGCGATGAAAGGAGCCCCGGGCCGGTCGTTGTTCGAGGCGAAATGTCTTGGAGGGCCAGGATGGGGCGAGCCGTGATTGTGGAGCGCCGTCGAGCCGTCCGTGTGGGCAGGACTCTCGCGTGGCGACCGACCCTCGCGGGCGCGAACGCCGTTCAGGATTTCCCCCAAATCGGAGACACCCCCTCTGCCCGGCCAGCTTCATGCCGACCGTGACCATCATCTCCCGGGCCGGAGGCCGGAGTCAAGGAATGACGGTAACCACGCCACCATGACAAACGACGAGGCCGGGCGCCGCATCATGTCAAGAGTGTGTGAAAACCTTCTCATTCAGCACAGCTGGCCCGAGTTGTCAGACGCCGCGCCGACATCCGAGCCCGCGGGCCCTTGAGTGAAGCCATATTCCGTTGAATGTGGCCCCCTCGGGACTGGCTTGCGCGCAGACGCTATCTGGTCCGCGTGGCTCGGGCCGCAAAAACATCTTTCGGATCCCGCCTCGCGGCGCAGCGCGGACGGCGAGTGGGGATGGATGAAGGGGGCGGGGAATTCGTCACGGCGAGTACCCTGCATCGACCCCTTTTCGGTAGAATGACATGACGAGGTGATCGATGGCCCGATGTTTGGCGTTCGCGTTGGGCTCCGGAGCAGCACGTGGAGCACTTCAAGTAGGCGCCCTT
>DASSGB010000244.1:0-4208 GCA_035693825.1 Anaerolineales bacterium | reverse complement strand
GCCGCAGGCTCGGTCCTGGTTTCGTATGTCAAAGCTCGGGCGGAAGGGCTGGGGTTCGAGGCGCGCGGCGGAATCCTGACGCGCTTCGAGCGCTACCTGGTGCTGGTCCCATCGCTCCTTCTGGGTTTCGATCGGATCGGCCTGGGAATCATCGCCGTTCTGGCCAATCTGACCGCGCTGCAGCGGATCTGGATCGTCCGTCGCCAGGCTCGCCGCTGACCGTTCATCACGGCTGACCCGCGCCCCGCGGGAAGGAGACAGCTCGAGGATGATCGACGCTTACGGGATTCATCTGGGCCCCCTCTACCTGCGTTTCTACGGAATCATCCTGGTGATGGGCGCGGCCACGGCGGCCTATCTGGCCGGCTCGATGATGAAGCGCGACGGAAAAGACCCCGATCTGGTGTGGGACGGACTGCTGTGGGTGCTGGCCTTCGGCATCATCGGCGCTCGCCTGTGGCACGTCTTCACGCCATCCAAGACGTTGCTGGACATGGGCATCGACACGCGCTACTACCTGACGCATCCTCTGGACATTCTGCTCACGTGGCGCGGCGGGCTGGGCATGCCGGGGGCGATCCTGGGTGGGGTGTTTGGAATGTATCTGTTCGCCCGCCGGCGCAAGCTGAAACTGGTCGAGCTGCTCGATTACGCCGCGCCGGGCGTGCCGCTGGCTCAGGCCATCGGGCGATGGGGCAACTTCGTCAATCAGGAACTGTACGGACCTCCTTCGGATCTGCCATGGGCGATCTTCATTCGACCGGAAAACCGGATGGCCGGGTACGAGTCGTTCGAGCGATTCCATCCGCTCTTCTTGTACGAGTCCATCTGGAATCTGGCCCTGTTCGGGGTCCTGTACTGGCTCTGGCGCCGACATCGCAACTGGTTCCGCCCACCCGATCTCTTTCTCCTGTACCTCGTCGGTTACGGCGTGGGCCGTTTCTTGTTGGAGTTCCTGCGCCTGGACTACGTTCCTGCCTTCGGCATCAACCTCAATCAGGCGGTGATGTTGCTCCTGGCCGTGGCCGCCGCACTCGTGGTCTTCTTCCGTCAGCGACGCCTCGCCCGGGCTCGAGCCGACTGACCACGGACCGACGACCCCTCGTAGTATTGCCGGCCCGTTGTAGGCCGAATCCCCGACTGCTATAATCCCTGCACCTACCACAGCCTCGCCAAGGAGGCGCAGGGATCATCCCTGCACCTACCTTTGCCTCCCCAAAGAGGTGCAGGGGTAAACCCGCAAGATGGACCGCGTGATGATCCAGGCCGAGGACCTGGGCAAGGATTTCGACGGCTTCCGGGCCGTCGACAATGTTTCCCTCGAGGTCCATGCAGGCGAGGTCGTGGCGCTGCTGGGGCCCAATGGAGCCGGCAAGACCACGACGGTGCGCATGCTGGCTTCGCTGCTTCGCCCCTCGCGGGGCCGCGCGACCGTGGCCGGCTTCGATGTGGTCGAGTCGCCACTGGACGTCCGCCGCCGCATCGGACTGCTGACCGAACACCACGGTCTGTACACCCGCATGCGCGCCGTCGACTACCTCGAGTTTTTCGGACGCGCCCACGGATTGCCGCGCCAGGTCATTCGCCAGCGAGCTGCGACCTGGATGGCGACGTTCGACCTGGCCGAAGCCGAAGGTCGCCGATTGGGGGAGTACTCCAAAGGCATGCGCCAGAAGCTGGCCCTGGTCCGCGCCTTGCTGCACGACCCTCCGGTGCTCCTGCTGGATGAGCCGACCTCGGCCATGGATCCCGCCAGCGCGCATCAAGTTCGCCGCAACATCCAGCTCCTTCGGTCCGAGCAGCGGGCGCTGGTCATCTGCACGCACAATCTCCTGGAAGCCGAAGCGCTCGCCGACCGCATCGCCATCATCCGCGCCGGGCGGTTGATCGCGGTGGGAACCTCGGGAGAACTCAAGCGCAGATTCCTTGGCGAACCTTTGATGGAGCTGCGCTTGGCCCAGGACGTCGACGGTGCGGCAAGCCTGTTGCCGGCCGGGGTGCAGGCTGCGGGCGCAGGATCAGACTGGCTTCGCTACCACACCTCGCAACCCGAGGTCGTGAATCCTCAAGTGCTGCATGCGCTCGCCCGCGCCGGGGTGCGAGTGGTGACGCTGGCCCCGGTGCAGCGAACCCTGGAAGAGGTCTACCTGATGGCGGTGGGCTCTCCGCCGGAGGCCGTGACGTGACGGCCGTGGTCGGATCTCGCCCCAGCCTGCGGGGCGCGTGGGTCGTCGCCGGCCGGGAAATCCGCGACCAGCTGAGGGATTGGCGCATCCTGGCGCCGATCGTGCTCCTGACGCTGTTCTTCCCCATGCTGATGAACTTCACCGCGCGCACGGCGATCGATTTCGTGAATCGCTACGGCGCCCCGATTATCGCCGAGAGGCTGATCCCGTTCCTGCTGATGGTGGTGGGCTTCTTTCCGATATCGATCTCCCTGGTCATCGCGCTCGAGACCTTCGCCGGCGAACGCGAACGATTGTCGCTCGAGCCGCTGTTGGCGACTCCCTTGAGCAACGCCGAGCTGTACCTCGGCAAGATGCTGGCCTCTTTGGCCACACCGCTGGCGGCGGCCTATCTGGGCATCGGGGTCTATCTGAGCGGTCTCGTCACGCGCCTGGGATGGACCCCTCCGCCGGTGCTGTTGCTCGAGGTGTTCGCCCTCACCACGGTGCAGGCGATCGTCATGGTTGCGGGCGCGGTCGTCATCTCTTCGCTGACCACGTCGGTGCGGGCGGCCAACCTCCTGGCTTCGTTCATCATCATTCCGGTGGCGCAGCTCATCATCGGCGAGAGCCTGATCATGTTCTGGGGCCGTTACCACGTCCTGTGGTGGATCATTCTGGCCCTGTTCTTGATCGGCGCCCTCCTGGTGCGCAGCGGGCTCCAGCTGTTCGACCGCGAAGAACTTCTCAGCCGGGAGATGGACGCCCTGGATTTTCGCTGGGCCTGGCGGACCTTCCGGGCGGCATTCCTGGGCGGCGCCCGATCGCTCGCCGAGTGGTACGCCGGTCTGTTCCGGATGACGGTGCCGAAGCTGGGGACGTGCCTGGCGATCCTGGCCGTGGCTCTGGCGGCCGGATACTTCGTCGGCCTGCGTTTTGCCGCGCAGTGGCCGATGCCGGCCGACATGCTGGATTTCGAGGATGTGCGTGCGACCCTCGGCGCCAACTTCGAATCGTTCGGCCTGCTCAGCGGGACGGGGTGGTTGTGGGTATTCAGCAACAACGTTCGCGCCATCCTGCTCGCAAGTCTCGTCGGCGCGTTCACCTTCGGCGTTTTGGCCGTGGTGCTGCTGATGACGCCGGTGGGAATCGTCGGATACTTTGCCGGGAACCTGGCCGCCGTCGGTGAACCCGCGGCGCTCTACCTCGCCGGCCTGGTTCTGCCGCATGCGCTCCTGGAAGTGCCGGCGGCGATCTTCGCCGGCGCGGCCATCCTCCGTCTCGGGCTGGTCGCCGTGAGTCCGGCGGGCGGACGATCGCTGGGGACTTCGTGGCTCTCGGCGCTCGCCGAATGGGCCCGGGTGATGCTGGGCATCGTGGTGCCGCTGCTGGCCGCGGCCGCGGCCATCGAAGTCTTCCTCACTCCGCGCATCGCCTTGCTGGTCTTGCCCGGAGGCTGAGGCGACATGCCCAAACTCATCCTGCTGGGAACCGCCTCCGCCGTCGCCGACGAGGACCACGAGAACACCCATATGGTGATCGTCGGCCAGGATGGGGCGGTCTTGATCGACTGCGTTGCTTCTCCAAGGATCCGCCTCGGAAGAGCCGGGATCGTTCTCGACGATATCGGCGACCTGATCGTGACCCACTTCCACCCCGACCACGTCTCGGGCGTGCCGCTATTGCTGATGAACATGTGGCTGTCGGGGCGCAGGAAGCCGCTGCGGATCTACGGTCTACATCACTGTCTGGAGCGGCTCGAAGACATGATGGGCTTCTACCATTGGGAGAAGTGGCCCCGATTCTTTCCGGTGGCTTTTCACCGCCTGCCGGAGCAGGAACGCGTTCTGGTTCTCGAGAAGGACGGCTATCGGATCCTGGCCTCCCCCGTTCGCCATCTGGTGCCGACCATCGGGCTGAGGATTGAGAGCGATCAGGCGGAGGGCGTAAAGGTCGTCGCCTATTCCTGCGATACCGAGCCCACACCGTCCGTGGTGCATTTGGCTTCGGGCGCGGATGTCCTGCTCCACGAGTCGTCGGGGG
>DASSGB010000243.1:0-7730 GCA_035693825.1 Anaerolineales bacterium | reverse complement strand
ACCAGCGAGATCTTCACGCAGCCTCCCTCTGAGGGCAGGCAAGACCCGCAACCCCTGTCCCGGCCCACCATCCGCAAGCCCCGCCGAGGGTGGGCCATTCCACGCGAGGATTTCCTGGAGTATCATGAGCTTGAGGGCGTCAAGCGGATTGGCCTGGTTGTAGTATCGGTACAGGTGTGACGTGACACTGCCTTGGATCGTCGCGCTGGCGGCGCTTATCTTCCTCGTTCTGTGGCAATCGGGGCTGCTCGAGGCGAACCGAGGGCCGGACCAGGCGGAACGCAGACGGCTTCCTCCGAAACGACGGGCGGACTCGAGCCGGCTGGAAGTCTTCGAAGATTTCCTGCGTCAGATAAAAGACGATGATGAGGCACCCCCCAAGGACCTTCGACGTCCCGGGGGTCCCACATAGCGCGGGCGCAATAGCGGGGGAGGTTCGCGCAGTTTCGCTCGCCGTTGCCACCTTCCGATGTGTGTATAAGGGTGACAAGGGCGAGGGGGCTGCGTTTGTACAACCAAGGCTTCTTTCCGTCCAGCGCATTTCCTGATCCTCTGATCCGCCGAAACGGTATAATCGCCGCTTCTGTTTGTGCGAAAAGCCACAAGCAGTGGCAGATGCTTGTCAGGTCAGCATCAGGCCAGGGCGGACGGCAGACTTACACTCGGCTTGAGGATCATGCCTTGGTCATCAAGAACCTCTTGCGACGAAGGGGTCGGACTCTGCTGACGGTGGTGGGAATCGCCATCGGCGTGGCGGCCATTGTGGGGCTCGGAGCCCTGGCCGACGCCTGGGAGGCCGGCTACACGGCGATGCTTTCGGGCAGCCAGGCCGACCTGGTGGTGAGTCAGCCCAACAGCTTCGACATTACCTTCAGCTCGGTCGAGGAATCGGTCGGAGAGCAGCTCGTCGAAATGCCCGAGGTCCGGGCCGTAAGTGGGATGCTGCAGGGTTTCATTTCTGCCGAAGGTGTCCCGTTCTTCTTCGTTTTCGGGTATCCCCAGGGCAGCTTTGCCCTCGAACGATTCCAAATCATCGAGGGAGTCGGTCTCGGCGAACATGTCCCCGGCGCCGCACGCGGCAAGGCGATCCTGCTCGGCTCCGCAGCGGCGGAGGCCATGGATAGGAAACCGGGCGACACTCTGAGGCTGGTGGAGACGGTCTACCGCGTGGCCGGGATCTATCAGACCGGCGACGGGATGGAGGACAGCGGCGGGGTGCTGGAGCTTGAGGAGGCGCAGGCCCTGCTGGGAAAGCCGCGCCAGGTCAGTCTCTTCTATGTCCAGTTGAAAGACGCGAGGCTCGGCCAGCGGCTGACCGAGCGCGTCGAACGGGTGTGGGACGAATTGTCCGTCAGCACGACCGAGGACTTCAACGACAAACAGATCATCGACGACGCGCTGCGGGCCTACGTGTGGGGCATTGGCGGGATCGCCATCCTGATCGGCGCCGTGGGCATGATGAACGCCCAATTGATGGCCGTCAGTGAGCGCACGCGCGAGATCGGGGTGCTGAGAGCCGTCGGCTGGAGCCGGCGTCGAGTGCTGCTCTTGATCTTGATGGAGTCGCTCGTCGTGTGCCTGTTCGGAGGTCTGCTCGGGATCGGGCTGGGCGCGCTGGCCCTCACCGCTCTCGGCGGCGGATCCCTTTTCGGCGCAGGGCCGGGTGACATCGGATTTGGCCTGCTGATCCAGGCCCTGATCACCGTCGCCACGATGGGCGTGGCGGGGGGTCTTTATCCTGCATGGCGGGCCTCACGCCTGGCCCCGGTGGAGGCCTTGCGGTACGAAGGCGGCAGCGCCGCCAACGTGCGCCGTCTGCCGTGGGGAGGCCTGGCCTTGCAGAACCTGTGGCAGCGGCCGACACGCACGTTGTTGACTCTCGGCGCCATCGCCATCACCGTCGGGTCGGTCATGGCGCTGGAGGCCATCATCCGCGGCGCGGCCGGCCAAATGGACGAAATGGCCATCGGTTCCGACGCCCACATCACCTTGCGTCAGGCCGACGTGGCCGATACGAGCATGAGCGCCATCGACGAGCGGACCGGAGATCGCCTGGCGGCGCTCCCGGAGGTCCAGGCCGTCAGCGGGATGATCCTGACGGCGGTGTTGATGCCCGGAAACGAACTCGGCTACTTCTTGCTCGAAGGATATGCCCCCAACAGCTTCGCACTCGACCGGTTCCGCATCGTCGAAGGCCGGTCGCTCAGCGGGAACCATCAGATTCTGCTGGGTAAGACGATGGCCGAGGCGCTCAACCACGAGGTCGGCGACACGCTCGATCTGGCCGGGCGTCGCTACAAGATCGTGGGAATCTACGAAAGCGGTATCGGCTGGGAGGAAATCGGCGGCATCGTGTCGCTGCGCGAGGCCCAGGAATTCGCCGGGCGGCCCCACAAGGTGACGATGTACGCCCTGCGTCTGCGCGAGCCCACGCAGGCCACGCAGCTGGTGGAGAAGATCAACGCGCAATTCAGCGACATCCACGCCAGCCTGTCCGGCGATTTCGCCGAGGAGATGCCGGACATGCAGCGCGCCTCCGACATGCTCAACGGCATTTCTTTCATGGCGATCCTCGTGGGCGGCGTGGGCGTTCTCAACACCATGCTGATGTCGGTCCACGAGCGGACGCGGGAGATCGGCGTGCTGCGAGCCCTCGGCTGGGGCCGCCGGGCCGTCCTTTCGCTGATTCTGCGCGAGGCCGTGCTCCTGGGGCTGGGAGGGGCCGTGGGGGGCATCCTCACGGCGCTGGCCATCCCGCCGGTGATGGGCATGCTGCCGTACATGGAAGGGGCCCTGGCGCCGGCATGGGCCTGGGATGTTTTCGCCCGCGCCTTTCTTGTGGCGGGCGCGCTGGGACTCGCCGGCGGCGTATACCCGGCCTACCGCGCCACGCGCCTGCAACCGGTTGAGGCGCTGCGCTATGAGTAGTCCGAATCGACTCGAACCTGTCGGCGTCCGCAGGTGCCGAGTAGGAGGCTTGACATGAAATCCCAACTCGTTCGAAGCGCGTGGACCATCCTGGCGATTCTGGCCCTTGCGGGCTGCCAGGCCGGAGCCACACCTACGCCTACGCCTTCTGCGGAGACCGAGCCTGTGGTACCGATCCTCAGCGCCACGGGACAAGTGGTCCCGGAGACGCGGGCGAATCTCAGCCTGCCGACGGGCGGCATCGTCGAGGCCATTTCTTTCGAAGAGGGGGAGGCGGTCAAGAAGGGGCAGACGATCCTCCAACTTTCAGGGCGCGAGCAGCTGGAGGCGCTTGTGGCGTCGGCCGGACTCGAGGCCCTCGCAGCCCAGCTGGCTCTGGACGAGGTCATCGAGCAGGCGGGAGTGGTTCGTGCGCAGGTCCAAAGCGACCTGGCCTACGCCCGGGAGGACCTGAGGGCCGCGCAATACAAGTGGTCCGTCCAACAAGAGGGCAACCGCGCCAATTCGGATACGATCCGCACGGCGCGAGCCCGGGTGACACTGGCGGAGGACGAGGTCGACCGCGCCAAGCGCGACTACGACCGGGCTCCCGGCAGGTCGGATGATCCGGCCAAAGCCGCCGCCCTGGCGGAGTGGATGGCAGCCAAGAAGGCCTACGATGCCGCGGTGCGCGCCCTGAACTGGTACACCGGAAAGCCGACAGAGATCCAGCAGGGCATGCTCGATGCCGACGTGGCGCTGGCCGAAGCCAAAGTGGCCGCAGCCGAGCTGGCGTGGCAGGACGTCCAGGACGGCCCCGACCCCGACACCCTGGCCCAGGCAGAAGCCCGCCTGGCAAGCGCGCAGGCCAATCTCAGAGCTGCGGAGAAGGCTCTGGCGGATGCCGAGCTGACCGCGCCCTTCGACGGCGTGCTGGCCGCCATCAACGTCCGTCCCAATGAATGGATCCTCCCGGGCCAGGTCGTCGTGGTCCTGGCCGATCTGACCTCGTTCGAGGTTGAGACGACGGACCTCAACGAAATCGATGCGGCGCGCGTCGACGAAGGCGCCCTGGCCAACGTCACCTTCGACGCGCTGCCGGATGTCCAGGTAGAGGCTCGCGTGGTGTCGGTTGCGCCGAAGGCCGCCGAAGGTTCCGGCGTGAACTACACGGTGATTCTGTCTTTGACGGAAATCCCGCCGCGATTGCGGTGGGGCATGACCGCCTTCGTGGATATCCTGGTTGGCGAGCCGAGCGTGGCCGAGGGAGGCTGAGGATGAACTCCGTGCTGGTCGAAACACGCGACCTGGTTCGCGTTTACGGCGACGGCGCGGCCATCCGCGCCCTGGACGGCGTGAACCTCAAAGTCGCCCGAGGTGAGCTGGTGGCGGTCATGGGGCCGAGCGGAAGCGGGAAGAGCACGCTGCTGAACGTCATCGGCGCCCTCGACCGCCCGACCTCGGGAAGCGTCCTTGTCGACGGCCAGGACCTGTCGCAGCTCGAGGATGAGGATTCCTTCCGGTCGCGCACGGTGGGTTTTGTCTTCCAGCTGCACAATCTGCTTCCGACCATGACCGCCCGGGAGAACGTGGAAGTCCCCATGCAGGCGCGGATGCCCGCGGCGGCGCGGCGCGCCAGGGCCGAAGAACTGCTGGGACTGGTGGGCCTCGGGGATCGAATGGATCACCTTCCCGGCCAGTTGTCGGGAGGTCAGCGACAGCGGGTTGCCGTGGCTCGCGCGTTGGCCAACCAGCCGCCGCTCGTGCTCGCCGATGAGCCCACCGGCAACCTGGATACGGCCGCCGGCCGCGAGCTCATGAGCCTGCTGCGATCCCTGAATCAGACTCAGGGGACGACATTCCTGGTCGTGACCCACGATCACAGCGTGGCGCGCCAGACGAACCGCGTGGTGGTCATGTCGGATGGGAAGATCATCCGCGAGGACATCATCGGCTCGCCGCTGGAAGAGGACCTCAAACTCTGGCGCCACACCGGTCTGGGCCGCCGCATCGTGACCGGTGACCCGGACACGCCGGCGCGTCTCGGATTGCGGGCGGACCAGGTTGAGACCCTGAGGGAGGTTCTGAAACTGGCCGAGTAAGCCCGCGCCTACTGGAACGAAAGGGTGGGAAAGGCGGGGATCTCGAAAATGGCCCAGGCGTGCAGGGGGCTGACGAGGGACGCTTCCTGTACCCATCCCTCGTTTTCGTTGAACATCGCTTTCCACCAGAACATACCGGTGGCGAAGACACCCTGGGTCTCCGGGAGGGTGGGCAGGATATCGATGCGCACGCCTGCCGGGAGGGGATCTCGGACGGGGTAGTTGAATCCGGGCCCAAGCCTCAACTCGCCGGGCTGCTGCACCAGCACATCGAATCCGGGAGCAAATCGACGCGAGCGTATGGGCGGTTCGACGACGACCATCATCATCCCATTGGCGACGGCACGCTCGTGCCCGTCGGAGGGGCGGTTCACGATCGTGCCGTTGACCCACATGGCCGAGGATCCGCCGCCGTCCTGATTGATTCCATACGTGTCATCGAGCTCATCGCGGCAGAACTCGCCCAGTTCCTCCTGCGTCATGCCGATCGAATAGCCGGGTTGGCGTCCGTCGACCACGACGAAGTCGACCTGGCGGTGGTTCAGGCAGAAGGCCGTCCGCGGATCGCGTTCGAAGTAACCGATATCATCGTTCTCGTAGATCTCCCCCTGGCGAAGGAATTCGAACCCTCCTCCGATGGAGGCGTAGACATTGGACCAGTCCAGGCGCGGCGACGATCGGCAGTTGCGGCCCAGATCGGTGATCTCCTGCGAGATCTCGACCTGGTCGCCGACATGCATCTTGCCGACAAAGGCACGCGCGTCTCGCCCATCCGCCGCCAGTACGACCTGATCGAACAGGATCGGCGTGTGTCCATGGCTCTCCCGCAACTCATGAACGACGCCGGAAACGCTCCGCGGCGGAGCCACGGCTCCCACCGGACGCTCGACTTCGATGACGATCTCGACTTCGTCTTCTCTCTCCGGGGTCCACCCGTCGTATTGCGGCGTGAAAAGAATCAGACCGCTCTTCCCGCGGCGCTCGTTGATGAACCGAATCTCCATCGACGTGCCGCTGGGAAGATGGCGGATCACATTGCGTTCCTCGATGTTTTCGACGCATCCGCCGATGACCGCGCGCCGATCCTGGCTCCAGGCCAGGCCGGACGTGCCGGCCTTGTCGCCGAAGCGGAGCGCGTACCATCCGTCGTGAATCAGGCCGCCGTAGGGTTCGCCGCTCTCCGGCGTGTAGGATGACCCGTTCACGGCGACCAGGACACGCTGGCGCGGCCCCCACGTTCCTCCCCACGCAGAGAGCGTCTGGTCGTAGCGGCGGGCCATCTCGCTGACGGTTTCCAGGCCCTGGGCCAGAGACCCGGTGGCTATGGCACTCTCCAGGACGACATCCGTCGCGCTGATGTCCATGCGGGCCACATACACCGACACCGGACCTGGGAGCGTGAATTCGCGATACGTCACGCCGGGGGCAATAGCCTGCCAGCCCTCAGCCGAGGCCGGTGAGATGGACGCCGCAAGGCCAGCTATAAGCAGGCAGGTGATGACGGCATGGCGCCGTCGTGAACTTCGGGTCGAGGCTCTGAGAGCTCGAGCGGTCATCAACGCGGTGCTAGCCCCCGGCGGGTTCGATGGAGCGAATCCCGCCCAGCGAGTTGACTTCGAGAACCCATTCAGTGTCGATATCGAACAGCAAGAACTCGGCCTCGGACTCCGGCTGGTACGTGTACTCGCGCCCGTCGGCGGACAGGACAACCCAGAACGACTCGGCCTCTTTTCCCCAGCGCTGATCTGCGGCGAGGTTGGCTGTCGGCCAGCCGAGGTCGAAGGTCGACCCGGCGGCGGTCAATGTGTCGACGACCCCCCATTCTTGGACGACGTAGGTGCAGCGATTGTCGTAGACCTCGAACACGCAATCCTGAGCCACCTCACCGTAACCGCTGCCTTCGTCGACGGTGTACGGAGTTCCGCACACCTCGGTCGCGATGGCTGCGGGCTGATCCTGGGTCGTTCGATACTCGAGGCGACAATTGCCGACCTGGGCCCCGAAGGGGATCTCGTCCTCCCAATCCGTGTGCTCGACGCTCCCGAAAGCTTCGACCTGGATCGATCGCTCCCAGCGAACAGCTTCGACCGCCGCGACGACTTGGCCCGTTCGACCGAAGAGCAAATAGAGGGCCAACGCGCCAAGGACGAGGCAAGCTGCGCCGATGCCGAGGACAAGCGGAGGGATCTTCTGTGCGGCGCCGGCCCGTTCCTCCGCAGGCACCGCACGGGCGGCTCCAGGCAGAGGCGAGCCGCAGTTGGAACATCGGCCGGCGTCGGCATCGTTTTCAGTCCCGCACGCCGGACACTTCACTTTCGGCGCAGGGCCGGCCCGATGCGCTCCCAGAACTCGGCCGCGGTCTCGCGCCTTTCCGCCGGCAAGATCGCCGCCACAATTGCCGCAGAACTTCGCCCCCGCGGGATTGCGTGTCCCGCAATAGGGACAATGAATATCGGGGCCGGCCTTGGCTCGAGCCACCGCGCCGGCTTCGGCCAGGAACTTCTCCTGGGCCGGCTGCTCGAACGCGACATTCTCCGGCTGCGGTCCGCCGCATCCGTTGCAGAACTTCTGGGGGCCGGGGTTCTTCGTCGAGCATCGGGGACAGGTCCACACCAGCTCGACGTAGCCGACGGTCTTTCGGGTCATTGGCGGCAGGGCTCCAAGGCTGCCAGAATCGTATCCTATCCCGGCCGCCCGCTTTTTGCCACCAGGACAAAGGTC
>DASSGB010000242.1:0-8026 GCA_035693825.1 Anaerolineales bacterium | reverse complement strand
GATGGCGGAAGAGCTGCGCCAGCGCCTCCTCCGGGCCGAGGCCGAGGGGCGGCGGCTGCGCGTTTACTGCGGCTTCGATCCCCGGACATCCGACCTTCACCTCGGTCACACCATTCCGATGCGCAAGATGCGGCAGTTTCAGGAGCTCGGCCACGAGGTGGCATTCGTCATCGGACGTTTCACCTCGCTCATCGGCGACCCTTCGGACAAGGACAAACTGCGCCAGCAGCTCTCACCGGAACAGGCCCGCATCAACGCCGAGACATATGCCGCCCAGGCATTCAAGATCCTCGATCCATCGAAGACCCGCGTCGAATACAACGACACCTGGTTGTCGAAACTGACCTTTCGCGACGTGATCGGGATGGCGTCGCTCTTCACCGTCCAGCAGTTCCTGACGCGCGACAACTTCCGGCAGCGGTGGGAAAGCGACGATCCGATCTATCTGCACGAGACGTTCTACGCGCTGATGCAGGGCTATGACGCCTATCACCTGCAGGCCGATGTCCAGATCGGCGGCACGGATCAGCTGTTCAACATCGTGACTGCCGCCCGCAAACTCATGGAGGCGCTGGGCGCTCCCCCCAACATCGCCATCATCATGGGAATTCTCCCCGGCACGGACGGGGTCATCCGCATGAGCAAGTCCATCGGCAATCACATTCCGCTCAACACCACGCCCGAGGACATGTACGGCAAGGTCATGAGCGTGCCGGACGCCGCCATGGGTTCGTTCTTCCGCCTGGTGACGCGCTGGAACCCGACCGAGATCGCCGAGTTGGAAAACGGGCTTCGGGAGAACCGGCTCCATCCGCGCGATGTCAAGATGCGGCTGGCGCGGGAAATCGTCGGGATCTACCACGGCGAGGATACCGTCGGCCCGGCCGAGGAGGCCTTCCGCCGCGTGTTCCAGGAGGACGAGGCGCCGGCGGACATGCCGGAGCTGAAAGTCGGGCCATCTTCATCGGCGACCGACGTGCTGCTCGAGTTGCGTTGGTCCGAAAGCCGGAGCGGGGCGCGCCGGCTCGTCGATCAGAGGGCCGTCTGGCTGGGGGACACGCAAGTCACGTCGAGCGACGCGCCGCTCGGGGTGCGCGAACCTCAAGTGTTCCGAGCCGGCAAACGGCGATTCGCCAGACTGGTTCCGGACAAACCGGCATCGGTGGGAATCCTGTGTAGGAATCTGTAGGGGCGGCTCGCGAGCCGCCCCTACCGTTTGACGAGGCAATTGTCCTTCGAGTGGCCGTCCTTCGACTTCGCACTAGGGCCTGGCGAGGCCAGTCCCTAGTGCTTCGCTCAGGATGTTGAGAGGGAGGCCGAGGGCCGACGGCTGACGGCTTCTACCCCTTGATCACCGCGACCGGGCGAAGTCGGGCGACCTTCGAGGCGATCCCGACCCGCGACACCACCTCAACGACTGCATCGACGTCTTTATAGGCCTTGGGGGCTTCCTCGGCCAAACCCGGAAGACTGCCGGCCCGAACCGTCACGCCGTCGTCTTCGAGCTGCTGCCGCAGCTGATCGCCGCGGACCGTCCGCTTCGCCTGATGGCGGCTCATGCGCCGGCCCGCGCCGTGGCAGGTCGAGCCGAACGAGAGCTCCATCGAGGCCTGGGTGCCGAGCAACACCCATGAGGCTGTGCCCATGCTTCCCGGCACGAGAACCGGCTGCCCCAGACGGCGGTAGCGCGGCGGGAGGCCCTCGAAACCGGGGCCGAATGCCCGCGTGGCTCCCTTGCGGTGGACACACACCTGAACCGATTGTCCTTCCACCTCATGGACTTCGATCTTGCCCATGTTGTGAGCGATGTCATACACCTGCCGCAGTTGCGTATCGCGCACTTTGCCGGCCAGGGCCTGCTCGAAGGAACGTCGAGCATGGTGAGCAAGAATCTGGCGATTGGCGAAGGCGTAGTTGGCGGCCGAGGCCATGGCCGCCAGGTAGCGGCCGCCTTCCGGCGAGTTCAACGGCGCGCAGACCAGCTCACGATCGGGAAGGCGGATCCCATAGCGCGCCGTGGCGCCCTGAAATTCACGCACGTAATCCGAGCATACCTGGTGCCCGAAGCCGCGGGACCCGCAGTGAATCTGGACCACCAGGCAATTGACCTCGAGTCCCATCGCCTGGGCGGCTTCTGTGTGGAAGACTTCGTCCACGACATCGACTTCGATGAAATGGTTGCCCGCGCCGAGTGTGCCGAGTTGGGGCCGGCCCCGTTCCTTCGCCCTGGCACTGACGTGGTCCGGATCGGCTCGTTCGATGCAGCCGTCTTCCTCCGTGGCTTCCAGGTCGCCTTCCTGCGCATAGCCAGCACGCTTCGCCCAGCGCGACCCTTCGCGGCATACCCGATCCAAGTCCTTGGCTGTCAGCGGAACGCTGCCCTTCACTCCCACGCCACTGGGGCAATTGGCGTAGAGAGCGCTGGCCAGCGCGTCCATGTGGGGGCGGCCTGCGTCGAAGGGAATGCGCGAGGCGAGCAGGCGGACTCCGCAGTTGATGTCGTAGCCGATCGCGCCTGGCGAAATGATGCCGTCGGGGAGCCGGGTGGCAGCGACGCCGCCGATCGGAAAACCATACCCCTGATGGACGTCCGGCATCACCGTGACATGGCTGACGAGGCCGGGAAGGGTCGCGGCGTTCACGGCCTGTTCCAGCGAGGCGTCGCCCAGAGCGTCCTCGAGAAGTGCCTCGTCGGCAAACAGGCGCACGGGGACGCGCATGTCTTCGCGGTGACTCACGGGGATTTCCCAGGTGAGGGAATCCCGACGGATCATGTCCTGCTTGCGTATCATCGCCTGCGCCTCATACGTCGAACACGATGGTCGACTCCACTCCCTCAGGCGTCCCGGTAATTTGCAGGTTGTTGAAGGTCACAGCTTTGATGACCTTCGACATGTCGGCCAAAGGGGCCTCCGTCAGGGTGCCCTTGAGCCGCGTCTCGCCTTCGGTCTGCAGGTTCATGGCCACGGGAACGACTTGCCGGATTTCGAGATCGTAGAGCAGTTCCTCCAGCCAGCGCACAAGGAGGGTCTCGCCATCCGGCGCTTCGATTTCTATCGCCCGCGGTTCGAAGCGGTCCTGCCCTGGTCGCGCCCCGGCCAGGTGCAGCATTCCCAGCGCGGCCTGGCGGCAAAGGTCGGCCAGATCCGATCCGCGCACCCGCAGCGCCCAATCGGCCGTGTGGCGGATCTCTTCGAAGCCACTTGTGGGCACGAGCCCAGTATACGCCGGGCCGTTGCCCTGCCCATGTACCTGGCTATAATCATTCTCGTGAGCGTAACGGCGGACCTCCTGGAATCTCTGCTGCGCACGGAACTCGACGCGCCCTTTCGTTCGCTGGGCGGCGATCCGTCGGTGGGGCAGATGCTCTCGCACCAACTTGCCGTCGAACTGCAGCACGCGCGGCGTCAGGACTCCCGCGGCACATCTTTCGCTCCAGACCAAATCGCGCTGAGCCTGCACCCAGCCGATGTCCGAACCCTCCTTTCCTCCAATCCACAGGTCCAGGACGAGCTTGCCCGGGCGCTGCGAAAGGCCGTGACGGCCGCCGGTCTGTCGCTGGCCCGGCCGCCGCATGTCACCCTGTCTTCCGACCCGACGCTCGGAATCGGCAGCGTACGAGTCATCGTCTGGCACAGTCAGGATCCTCTGAATATCACTCCGACAGATTTGCCGCCGGCTGAGGAGTTGAGCGACGCACCTCCCGGCGCGTTCCTCATCGTCGATGGGAAGAGACACTACCCGCTCGACAAGCCGCTGGTCACCCTCGGCCGCAAGCTGGACAACCACCTCGTGCTGGCCGACCCGCACGTTTCCCGACGACACGCGGAGATTCGCCTGCAAGGCGGACGCTTCGTCCTGCGGGATCTCAACTCCACGGCCGGCACGCGGGTCAACGGGCAATTGATTCACGAACACTCTCTGCAGCCGGGAGACGTCATCGCCATCGCCGGGTCCTCGCTGATCTACGCCGAAGACCCCGGCGGCCCGCCGGGGGCTTCGGCCCCGTATTCACCGCCGCCCGTTCGCAAGGCCGGAGATCACATCACGCCCCTTGACCTTCGCCGGCCCAGCGCCGGGATCACGCAGCCGCAGCAAGGCGGATCGCGCGGCAAATAACGCGGGGCGCTCGGGCCCTTCGGCCGAGCGTATAATCGAACCCCCATGAAAGATCAGCTCAGTCGGCTGGAACAGCAGCTCCAGGCGATGGTCGAAGGATCCATCTCCCGATTGTTCGGAGGGGCGATCTCTCCGGCCACGGTTGCCTCTCAACTGGCTGCGGCGATGATCGACGGCTTGAAGTGGGATGCCCAGGCGGGCAAAGCCTATGCGCCCGATCAGTACGCCATGACCATGCATCCCAAGGACGTCGAGGCCATGATCCAGCAGGCTCCCGACGTTCGGGCCGATCTCGGTCACGGGTTGCTGGAGGCCGCGCGCACCCACGGCTATGTGATGTCCTCGGAGCCCAACATCACTCTGGCCGCCGATCCGACGCTCGGCCGATGGCAGTTTCGGGTGATCGCCTGGCACAGCGGAAATCCGCTCGAGTTCACGCAGGGCATGCCGAGCGGGGACAACGCGCTGGCGGAAGCGCCCCCGCCTGGGGCCTTCCTCATCATCGAGGGCCGGCGTCACTTCCCTCTCGACCGAACGGTGATCAACGTCGGCAGGCGATTGGATAACCAGCTCATTCTGGATGATCCGCATGTCTCCCGGACCCACGCCCAATTGCGCGCCCGCGAAGGGCGTTTCGTGCTCTTCGACCTGGGCTCGACGGGCGGCACGCTGGTCAACGGCCGGAGAATCCACCAACATGTGTTGAGGCCTGGAGACGTGATCCGCATTGCCGGGACATCCATCGTCTACGGAGAAGACCCTGGGGGACCGCCCGACCAGACGCCGGCCTACACGCCCCCGTTCCCACCGCGCCCGGCGGGAGACCAGGCGACACGCAGCTGGGGCGCCAAAGACGACGACGGGTAATGGCTGATCCCTGGCAGATCATCCTGCGCGTGCTCCCGGCGGTTCCGCTCTACGTCTTTCTGGGCGCGCTGTTGGTGATCTTGTGGCGCGATCGGGAATCGGCCAAGTCTCCCGGGAGCCAGGCGGTGGCCGCCCACCTTCAGCAGGAGGGGGAAGGCGAGACCGTCGTCTACTCCCTGCATGAGGTCAATCTCCTTGGCCGCGCCGCGGACAACACGATCCACCTGACGGACAAGTCCGTCTCGGCCTACCACGCTCGCCTCTCCTTTCACGCCGGTCAGTGGTGGCTGGAGGATCTGGGTTCGCGCAACGGGACGCGGGTGAATCGGTTCCGTCTGGAAGGCCCGATGGTCGTCACCTTCGGAGACGTGATCCATGTCGGCGCGGTGCCGCTCGTGCTGTCACCGGGCCTGGCGTCCTCTTCACCCGGGTCGACCCCGGCCGCGGTGGGCTGAGGCTTGCCGACGGAGGTGCGCATGACCGACGAGTCCATGTTGGGCGTCATCGGAGGATCGGGGCTCTACACCATCCAGGGTCTGGAGGTGGTTGAAGAGATCTCGCCAGAGACACCCTTTGGCGCCCCGAGCGCACCGATTGTCGTGGGGCGGCTCGCCGGCCGAAGAGTTGCCTTTCTGGCGCGACACGGGCGCGGACATCACCTTACGCCCAGCGAAGTGAATTACCGCGCCAACGTGTACGCCCTCAAGGCCTTGGGGGTGCAACGCGTCCTTTCGATCAGCGCCTGTGGTTCGCTGCGCGAGGACATTGCCCCAGGTGACATCGTCGTCCCCGACCAGCTCTTCGACCACACCCGCGGGCGGGCAAGATCCTTCTTTGGAGAAGGCATCGTGGTCCATGTCGGAGTCGCCGATCCCTTCTGTCCGCAACTCTCGCCGCTGGTAGCGGACAGCGTCGCCGCCCAGGGAGGGCGGGTCCACCGGCACGGCACGCTCATCACGATTGAGGGGCCTCGCTTCTCGACTCGGGCCGAGTCGCATGTCTATCGCGGCTGGGGTATGTCCGTCATCGGAATGACCGCCTCGCCGGAGGCTTTTCTGGCGCGGGAGGCCGAGCTTTGCTACGCCGTCTTGGCGCACGTCACCGACTACGACGTGTGGCACCAGACCGCCGAACCCGTCTCGGTGGAGGCTGTGATCCGGACGCTGCAGGGCAACGCCAGATTGGCGGAAGCGGCGCTCAGGGGCCTGATCGCCCGGATTCCGGAGGAACGCACCTGCTCTTGCGGTTCCGCCCTGCGCTCGGCTTTTATCACATCCCCCGAGGCGATCCCCATCGAGACTCGCCGCAGGCTGTCACTCCTTGTCGATCCCTACCTCGGCTGACCTCCGGCCACCCAGCGAGATTCGCGAGGCGCAGCTCCTGCGCCTCGCGTTCCTGTTCCTCATCGCAGGCACGGTGGTCCTCAGCCTCGGCCTGGGGAAGGCCACAAACCTCGACTGGAACAGAGTCCTCTCGCCCTTCCTGTTCCTTCCGGTTTGGGGGAGCGCCGCCTGGTTGATCCATCGCAAGCTCAACCTGCGACAGCCCGGGCGTGATCCGCTCCTCCTGCCTCTGGTGCTGCTGCTGAGCGGTTGGGGAATGATCCTCAACTGGCGCCTCTCGTTCGAATACGGTGCGCGCCAGACGGCCTGGTTCGTCGTATCGATCGCTCTGCTGCTTGCGCTGGTAGAGGCCCCGCCGGACCTCTTATGGCTGCGCCGATACCGGCTCGTGTGGCTCAGCCTGGGTCTTCTCTTGACTGCGGCTACCCTTATCTTCGGGACGAACCCATCCGGCGGCGAATCGCGCCTGTGGCTCGGGTGCTGCGGAATGTATATGCAGCCCTCGGAGCCCCTGCGGCTCCTGCTCGTGGCCTATCTGGCTTCCTACCTGGCGGAGCGCATTTCGTCATCGTCGCGCGCCCAGTCGGCGAAATTGGTGCCGGTAATGGCGCCGCTGGTGGTCGTGTGGGTGGTCGCCATCGCCCTGCTCGCGGCGCAGCGCGATCTGGGGGCCGGGAGTCTGTTCCTGGGGCTGCTGGCCTTGCTGCTCTACATCGCTTTCGAGCGCTGGGAAGTTCTGGCCCTGGGCGCCGGCCTGGTTGTGGCTGGCGGCCTGGCCGGACAGGTGGTCAGTCCCGTGGTCCAGGCGCGACTACTGGATTGGCTGAATCCGTTCAGCGACCCAACGGGGTCGTCCTACCAAGTCCTGCAGTCGGTGATCGCCTTGGCGCACGGGGGGTTGTTCGGCGCCGGTCCCGGAATCGGTCTGCCGATGTATGTCCCGGCAGTCCACACCGACTTCATCTACAGCGCTCTGATCGAGGAGTGGGGCCTGGTCGGAGGGATTGCGGTCCTCGGCATGTATGCCGTCCTGGTCGGTCGCGGGCTGATGGCCGCAGCGAGAAGCCGCTATGTCTACAGCGGCCTGCTCGCGGCGGGGCTGTCCGCGGCCTTGGGGCTGCAGGCGATCCTCATTCTGGGGGGCACGCTTCTGGTGTTGCCTCTGACGGGCGTCACGTTGCCCTTCCTATCCTACGGGGGCTCCTCGCTGACAACGAGTTTCGTCGCCGCGGGCATCCTCATTCTCGTCTCCGGGGAGCGGTCGAGTCAACGCAGCCTGGGCGCTTCCCTGGACCGGGTTCACGCCGGGCTGTTGTTGGGGTGGGGTGTGATCGCGCTCGTGTTGGGGTGGTGGGTCTTGGTGCGCGGGCCGGAGATGCTCGATCGGCCGGAGAACCCCAGGATCAGCACTAATCTCCTCCCGGTCTTGGCCGTCTCCGCTCTACCTCCACACATTCGCGAGCGAAGCCTCCCAGAAAGGTGAGGACCCCCTAATGGCCCTGGACGTTCAACAGACTGAAGTCGAGCAGGTATCACTATCGAAGCCTGCCCTAAGCTGGGTCTCGTGGCTGGCTTTAGGAGTGCCCGCATTGGTGGCAGTCGTGCTGATGGCGCCGCGAATTCTTCACGCCCAATTTGGATTGTTCGACGACGCGGCCTATCTTTCGGTCTCTCGAAGCATAGAGGCTGGGGCCTGG
>DASSGB010000241.1:0-3912 GCA_035693825.1 Anaerolineales bacterium | reverse complement strand
CGGCCAGATGGTAGACGAGCCCTCGGCGCCCGTCGAAACCGCCCATGACGGCCCCCACGATCTGCCCCTCCTCCTCCGCGACGAGAAACAGGTCGGGGTCGCGTTCGATCTTCTTGCGAATCTCCAGCGGACGGTCGGATGGTCCCAGATGGACGCCGGGGCCCGCGGAGCCCCATAGATCGAGGACAGCCTCGAGGTCATCCCAGACGAAAGTACGCAGCAGCATGCGAAGTCCGGTGCAGGCGCGGGGCCTTGCTGGCCCGGCGCAAGTCTACATGCCCTGAGTCGTGCAGCTGACTGCGGAGGCCGAGGCCTTCTGTTGACAGCTCAGGCCGCGGCCCGGACGCCGGTCATTCGACCTCGGCGCCCACCAGACGTTTCCACTCGCCGTGGATACCGTCGTCGGTCACGCCGAAGAACAGACGGATACGACCTTCGGTGCGCTGGGCCAGGTCGAACCGGGCGCGTTTTCCTCTTCGTTGCTCTTTCAGCACGCCCAAATCGCCCTGCCATTGGATGGGAGCCTGGTGCAGATCGGCCGGCAAGGCACTGAACTCGCTGATGGCGTAGTGCCACAGCCGTCGGGCTGAGGATTTCGTGACGTTCTTGACGACGTTGCCGTTGCGCAGGTCGCGCATCGTATAGTAGCGAACGCCGTCACGGTCTTCGACCTCGGCCACCTCGACGCCGGTGCGCGGGGGTTCCACGCCGCCCGAAGCCGGTTCCACCACGGGCGGCGCCGGCACCTCGGCCGGCGCAACCGGCGACTCGGGGGCGGCTTTGCGCGCATGAGCGCGCTGCACCAGCTGGACGATCTCATCTCGAACCGCCAGGCCGGTCTCGGCTTCATCCCGCACGTAGACTTTGTTGTCGTCGACGGCGTACGGCGGGTCCTCGCCGCGCGGCACCAGCACCCGGATGACTGTCTTGCCTCGCGTGTCCTGCGTGTCCACCTGGCAGGCGATCTGCGGCGAGATTCGGCTGCGGATTTCCTTCTCGAGCGCCCGGACCGCGGCCGCCGGATTGGGGACACCCACGGGCGGCTTCGAGGCGTCGGCCTCGAGGCCGATGTAAAGAGTTCCGCCGTTGGTGTTGGCGAAGGCGCAAATGTCCGAGATGATGGCGTACAGACGGCCGCCGCGCTGCGCCATCGATTCATGGAAGTCCTGAACGATGGACGGGCCCTCCTCCTGGGCCTGGCGGATGAAATCGAAGGGCTCATCGGCCGCCGCCTCGTGCGCCCGGGCGCGCGCGAAATCCTGGCTCAAGAAGAGCTCGCGCAGCGCCTCGAAGGAAACCTCGTCGATGGACACTTCGGTGGCGCGGTCCCCCACGCCGAGATTCTTCTTGTTGAGCGGATCCGTCCGAAGGCGGTGGGCGTCGGAACCCTGGATGACGTGCATGCGCCGCGGGTATTCGGGTTTGATGCCGCTGAAGAAGGCGGCGGTACGGCTGCGCCCCTTCTGGATGAGATCGGTGATTTCCAGCGCGTGCAGATGCGGGTCCTGGGTGTAGGCGATCTTGGTCTGGCCGCCGAAGCTGAAACCGACCATGGCCACGCCGTTGGAGGAGTTGGCGTGGGCGGCGATCGCCAGGCCCCCGGCCTCGTCGATCAGGCGGTAGGCGGTGAGCACGTCCGCCGTGGCGCCCACCGTCGACGAGCCCAGGTCAATCCGGTCGGCCGGGATGTTCAGGCTCAGAAGCAGATGCTCGAGCTCGCGGATGGAGATGCTGGGGGAAAAGACTCCCAGAATATGGAAGCCGAACGTGGCCGTGAATTCAAAGGCGGGCAGAACCAGCACTTTCTGCCGGAGGCGGCGGTACTCCGCCAAGTTCTGCGCCTCCTCGGGTGTCAGCCGGCCAAGTTTCTCCAGAAGCTCATACTGCTGGATCTGCTCGAGCATGCGGCGGTAGCCGGCGACGGTGTTGTGATCGGCGAAGGCGACGATGTCGAGCCCGCGGGCCTCGCAGCGTCGCAGCACATCCATGTAGGTGACGTCCGGTTCTTGATAATCGTTGGAGGCCGGGGTGTGGATATGCAGGTCCATCACCCGCCACTGCCGCTGAGAGGGAGAGCCGCGTCGTCCGGGCATCAGGCTTCCCTGCCCAGGGCCGGCGCCGAAGGCGGAGTCGCGCTGCCCAGCGCCGCCGCCAGCGAGCTGCTCAGCTGCTCCGGTGTATAGGGTTTGAGCAGGAACCCGTTCGCTCCGGCCGCGGCGCACTCTTCGGCCAGGTTCATGCCCGAGCACATCAACACGGGCACGCCCGCCAGAGGAGCTTCGGCACGCATCTGGCGCAACAGCTCCAGTCCGTCGCCGCCGGCCAGGAAGACGTCCATGAGCACCACGTCCGGACTGACGCGACGCACATCGGCAAGGAACGTATCCGGCACCCCGGCCGCCTCCACCGAATGGCCGTCGAGTTCGAGCAGGATCTTGAGCAGCGAGACCGTGGTGCGATCGTTGTCGACGATGAGAACCTTCGCCATCGAACCTCTTGGAAGACGTCCCTCGAAGCGCGTCTCTCTATGATTTCTTGGTCTTGCGACGTCCGTCGCGCGCGGTGGACGCCTTTGGCGGCTTCTTCCGGCCGTCGCCCTCCAGAGCCGCCTTCAGGACGTCATCCACGCTGTCGGCGAAGACGAAATGGATCGTGTCGCGCACCTCTTGCGGCACGTCTTCCAGGTCGCCCTCGTTCCGCCGCGGCAGGATGACCGTCTTCAGGCCGCCCCGGTGGGCCGCCAGGACCTTCTCCTTCACTCCCCCGATCGGGAGAACCTTGCCGCGCAGCGTGACTTCGCCGGTCATGGCGACGTCTTTGCGCACCGGCCGCCCTGTGGCCAGCGAGGCCAGAGCCGTGGCAATGGTGACTCCGGCCGAAGGGCCGTCCTTGGGCTGGGCGCCCGCGGGAATGTGAAGGTGGATGTCGTGATCTTTCCAGTAGCTCGCCGGAACGCCAAGCTGGTCGCTCGCCCCTCGCACGAAGGACAACGCCGCGCGAGCGGACTCCTGCATGACCTGACCGAGCGATCCCGTCAGGAGGAACTGGTGCGCGCCGGGCATGGCGGTGGCTTCAATGAACAGCACCTCGCCACCCACAGGCGTGAAGGCCAGACCCGTGGCAACCCCGGGCAGCGACGTACGTTCCTCGATCTCTTCCGGTCCCAGGAAACGCGGGCGACCCAGGATCTCAGCCACGGCGTCGGGAGTAACGACGGTCGTCTTGGCTTTCCCTTCGGCGATGCGGGTCGCCAGTTTGCGGCACACCCGGCCGATCTCTCGCTCCAGGTTGCGGACACCCGCCTCGCGTGTGTACTCGCGGATGATCCGGGCCAGGGCCGCGTCCTCAAAGACGACCGTCTCCGGTTGGAGTCCGTTCTCACGGAGCTGGCGGGCAACGAGATAGCCTTTGGCGATGGCGATCTTCTCGCCCTCGGTGTATCCCGAGAGCTGGATGACTTCCATTCGGTCCAGCAGCGGACCAGGAATCGTGTCCGACCAGTTGGCCGTGGTAACGAACATGACCTGCGAGAGATCAAAGGCGACTTCCAGGTAGTGGTCACGAAACTCGCGGTTCTGTTCGGGGTCGAGGACCTCGAGCAGGGCCGAGGCCGGGTCACCCCGAAAATCCTGGCCCATCTTGTCGACCTCATCCAGCATGAACACGGGGTTCCGGCTCTCGACGCGTCGCAGAGCCTGGAGGATCCTGCCCGGCAGCGCGCCGATGTACGTGCGGCGATGCCCGCGGATCTCGGCCTCGTCGTGGACTCCGCCCAGAGAAATGCGCACGAACTCGCGGCCCATGGCCCGGGCGATCGACCGTCCGAGCGAGGTCTTGCCGACGCCGGGCGGGCCGACGAAGCACAGGATCGAGGTCCCGCCGCCTTCGTGCGTGAGCTTGCGCACCGCCAGG
>DASSGB010000240.1:0-2378 GCA_035693825.1 Anaerolineales bacterium | reverse complement strand
GGCCGGGGGAGGGGTAGGGGTAGGGGACAAGGCATGCACCATTGGAATTCCATTCTTGCCTGAGGGTATAATCCCTCCGTCGCACGCTCCGCCACAGGGTCCACATGGCCAAAAAGCTCCGCGTCCTCATCGCCAAGCCCGGTCTGGACGGACACGATCGCGGCGCGAAAGTCATTGCGCGCGCGCTGCGCGACGCCGGGATGGAAGTCGTTTACACCGGCCTGCGACAAACACCGGAAATGATCGCCGAGGCCGCCCTCCAGGAAGACGTGGACGCGGTGGGCATCTCCATCCTGTCCGGGGCCCACATGACGCTCGTGCCCCGCATCCTCGATCTGCTGCGCAAACAGGGCCAGACCCGCGTGAGCGTTCTCGTCGGCGGCATCGTCCCCGATGACGATGTGCCCACCCTCAAGGAGTTGGGCGTCGACTCGGTCTTCGGTCCGGGGGCCAGCACGGAGGCCGTGATCCAGGCCTTCCGGTCGGCGACCAACAGGGCGGAATGAGCCTGGCCGAAGCCGTCCTCGCCGGTGACCGCCTGGCACTGGCCCGGCTCTTGAGCCGGATCGAGGACGGTGACCCCGAAGGTCAGGCCGGCCTGACGGCCCTCTACCCGCATGGCGGACACGCTCACCGTATCGGCATCACCGGTCCGCCCGGCACGGGCAAATCGACCCTGGTGAACAGGCTGGCCCAGGCTCTTCGCAGCTCCTCCTCAGATCCGCAGAAACCGCCGCCGACGGTGGGCATTGTGGCCGTCGATCCGAGCAGCCCGTTCACCGGCGGGGCTATCCTGGGGGACCGCATTCGCATGAGCGATCTGGCCGGGGACCCGGGGGTGTTCATCCGCAGCATGGCCAGCCGGGGGGCCCTGGGCGGCCTCAGCCGGACGACGGGCGATGTGGTTGAAGCCCTGGACGCGGCCGGGTTCGACGTCCTGTTCATCGAGACCGTCGGCGCCGGCCAGGCGGAGGTGGATATCGCCCGCGCCGCGCACACGACGATCGTCGTCGAGGCGCCGGGCCTGGGCGACGAGGTGCAGGCCATCAAAGCCGGCATCCTGGAAGCGGCTGACATTCTGGTCGTCAACAAGGCCGACCTGGCGGGCGTGGAGAGTTCTCTGCGCGCTTTGCGGGCTTCCATCGAAATGGGCTTCGGCT
The DNA here is from genome assembly GCA_035693825.1 of Anaerolineales bacterium. Lineage (GTDB taxonomy): Bacteria > Chloroflexota > Anaerolineae > Anaerolineales > E44-bin32 > MGOM01. Next base: position 1,218 of record DASSGB010000240.1, on the reverse strand, counting down.
CGGCTCGGGCGGCCGCGTCCGGCGGAGCGGAGTGGGTACCACCGGTGCTGGCCGCGCAGGCGCTGCAGGGGGAAGGAATCCCGGACGTGATCGACGCCATCCGCCGCCACCGCGAGTATCTCGACCGCAGCGGGGAGGGCGTGCGGCGCGAGCGTCGCCGACTCGAAGAAGAGCTTCAAGCGTGTCTGCGTGAACTACTCGTGACTCACTGGAGCCAGCAGCTTCCCGATGGCCGGAAAGACGCTGCCATGGAGGCCATGCTCACCCGACGGCAGACTCCCCGACAGGCGGCGCAAGACCTGTTGGCCGCTGCTTCCCTTTGAGGCATTGCCTATGACGAACCCCGCAAAGCGCGCTGCAACCAGAAGAGGCAGCATGTTCGGTTATGGCGACATCAAACTATACGCCGGTTCGGGCAGCCATGAGCTGGCTCAAGAGATCAGTCAGTACCTGTCGGTGCCCCTCAGCGGATACGACCTGGTGGAGTTTCCGAACGAGAACCTGTTCGTCCGCCTCCACGGCAGCGCCCGCGGGCAGGACGTGTACCTCATCCAGTCGATGGGGCCCCCGGTCCATCGCAACCTGATGGAACTGCTCATCATGCTGGATTGCCTCAAGCGCGACTCGGCCGGCCGGATCACGGCCGTGATTCCCTATATGGCCTACGCCCGATCCGACAAGAAGGATCAGCCGCGCGTTCCGATCACGGCCCGACTGGTGGCCGACATGATCGAGGTCGCCGGCGCGGACCGCTACATCACCATCGACCTGCACGCCGGCCAGATCCAGGGTTTCTTCTCCATCCCGGGCGACGTCCTGACCGCCTTCCACATGCTCAGCGATCATTTCGTGGCCATGGAGCTCGACCACGCGGTCGTGGCCTCGGCCGACCTGGGCTTCGCCAAGAAGGGGCGCAACTTCGCCGCCAAACTCGGCGTGCCTCTGGCCTTCGTCGAGAAGCGCCGCACCGGCGACGACCCGCTGGCCCTGGCGACCACCGTCATCGGCGATGTCGAGGGCCGAGACGTCGTCATTGTGGATGACGAAGTCCTGACCGCCGGGTCGGTGTGCGAAGCGGCCGGGATCGTTCGCGAGCATGGGGCGCGCGACGTTTACCTCTCGTTCACCCATGCCGTGCTGGTCGCGCCGGCCACGCACCGGCTGCACGATGCCAATTTCAAGCGCATCGTGACCACCAACACGGTGTGGATGCCGCCG
>DASSGB010000239.1:0-6650 GCA_035693825.1 Anaerolineales bacterium | reverse complement strand
ATGAGAAATTCGTGCGGGAGGAGCAGCCCAGGGCTCGCGCCGCGGGTCGACGGTTGGGCATCGGGGTGGTCGCGTACGTGGAAGGCACCGGCATCGGCCCGTACGAGGGGGCTCGGATTCAGATCGAGGCGACCGGCAAGGTCAGCGTCGCCACCGGCGTGGGGACTCAGGGCCAGGGGCACTTCACCAGCTTCGCCCAGATCGCCGCCGAGCAGCTCGGCGTCGATCCGGGCCAGGTCGAAATCGTCACCGGCGACACCGACCAGTTTCACTGGGGAACGGGGACCTTTGCCAGCCGAGGCGCGGTGGTCGCCGGCAACGCCGTCCACGCCGCAGCCGTTAGCGTCCGCCGCAAGGCCCTCAAACTCGGCAGCGAGGCGCTGGGTGTGCCGGAGGAGGAGCTCGAGCTGCAGGCAGGCTTGGTTCGCGTCCGATCGGATCCTTCACGCCACATCGCGCTTGGAGAGCTGGCTTCCCGAGCCAACCCTCTGCGAGGCGCCGTCAAACCGGGAACGGAGCCCGGCCTCGAATCCACGGAGTACTTCGGCCCGGATCGCGGCGCCACCGCCAGCGGAGTCCACGCCGTCGTCCTGGAAGTCGACCCCGAGACGATGCGGGTCGACATCCAGAAGTACGTCGTCGTCCACGACTGCGGGAAAGTGCTGAACCCGCTCATCCTCGAGGGTCAGGTGCACGGCGGCGTCGCTCAGGGGATCGGCAACGCCTATTACGAAAAGCTCATGTACGACGAGAACGGGCAGTTGCTCAACGCCTCGTTCATGGATTTCCTCATGCCGACATCGCTCGAAGTGCCGCCGATCCTGGTGGGGCACGAGGAGACGCTTTCCCCGCTCAACCCGCTGGGGGTGAAGGGCGCCGGAGAAGCGGGAGCCATCCCCGCCGCGCCGGGCTTCGTCCAGGCCATCGAGGACGCCTTCCACGACCTGCCTCTGGAGATTCTCGAGATTCCCTTGAATCCCAATCGTCTGTGGGAGATGGTCGAAGAAGCGAAAGCGAAGAAGAGCGCGGGTTGAAGATCCTCGACCATCAGTTGCCAGTTGCCAGCTCAGATCCGCGATTGGCGCCAAGCCCGGGAACCCGGGGCGAAGAAGCCCGCGCCGTGCTCATAGCGCCTCATGCTCGCGCATGGCTGGCGGGGCCTGGCGGGCGTCTCACTCACGTGTTCGATGCTGCAGCTTATGCCCTCAACCGCGTCGGCGACGTCTTGGCACTCACCAGCGAGCAGATCGGGCCCGGGCCTTTGTCTTTGGTGATTCGCGCTCCTTCAACGGCGATCGGCCGCCTTTCGCCCGGCGCGGAGGTGAGCCTCAGCCAAGAGTGCCTCGAAGTCGATGGTTTGCGAGTTCGCCTCACGACGGCCGAGGGCTGGGATTCTCGACCGCCGTGGCAGGAACTCCTGCCTCTTGCATCACGGCTTCGATCTCTTTGGCCGCTGCTGAGGGATCTTGCCATTCGCTTCTCGCCTCGAGGCAGCCTGGCGGGACTTCTGGAGGACGTTGACCGGTCAATTTCTGCGGCGAATGTCGAAGGCCGCGTCCTGGCGAAGGCGCGAGAGGGCGTCCCGGCGCTGCGAGCTGCATTGCGCAGTGAACTTCTTGCCGAGAGGTCGGACGATACTGCTTCGGAGATCGACCGCGCGGCACAGTGTCTGGCCGGCCTTGGAGGCGGCTTCACGCCCGCGGGGGACGATTTCCTGCTGGGTGTCATGTACGCCTTGTGGTCCGCGATCGAGGCCCGGCACGCGGCAGCCGCCAGTCGAACGATGGCGGAGGCCGCGGCACGACGGACGACCACCGTGTCGGCAGCTTACCTGCGCGCCGCCGCCGCAGGCGCCGCGGCGCAACCCTGGCATGCACTGGTGGAATCGCAATGGCAGAACGAGCCTTACGCCATGGAGCGCGCCGTCGCACAGATCTGCCGAGTAGGGCACACCTCGGGCTCGGACGCGCTGGCGGGATATTTGATCGGCTTGAAGGAGATTTTGGGGCCGCGATAGGCCTTTGTCCACGCGCCGCCGAAGATGTCGAAGCGCGTGGGGACGCCACGTCCTTCGACTTCGCTCGGGATGTGGAGACCGCCGTCACCGCGCTGAATCTGTCGAAGCGCGGGAAGGCAACGTTTGTGTAGCCGCGCGCCGGTCCAACGACTTCGCTCGGGATGCGGGTGCGTGTAGGGGAGGTAGACCTCACCACGCGCTGCCGAAGGTGTCGAAGCGCGTGATCTGATTCTGGGGATCTATTCCCTTCATTTGCGCAGGCTAAAGCCTCCGGCTGCAGAGGCTGTCGCCACTGGCCCAAGAATGTAGGGGCACGCCATGGCGTGCCCCTACACCTCTCGGCTCGGATCATTCCGAACGCGGTGCCGGTTAGGTCTCCGACGGCCGGAAGATCAAGAACACGAGGTTCAAGACAATCCCCAGCACCGCGGCCGTGGCGATGGCCGGCAGTCCGTTGGGGAACAACACCGGGATGGTGATCGGAATGAACCCGCCTTCGAAGCCGATGTTCCCGCCGATCCCCACCACCATGATCGTCGCCCCGACGGCCAGGTTGCGGGCGTCGAACATGCTGACCTTGTTCTCCTGCATCAGGGCGATGCCCTGCATGCCGATGACGCCGAACAGGTAGATGGCCAGCCCGCCGCTGACCGCCAGCGGCACGCTCCCGACCAGCGCCGCCAGAGTCCCGATGAACGCCAGCAAGATGGCGATCACCCCGGCCGCCAGCAGCGCCGGGCCCGAGTAGTTGCGGGTAATGGCCATGAGCGAGTTGTTTTCGCCGTAGTTCGTGCCCGCCGTCGCTCCGACCAGCCCATGCAGGAAGTCGCCGACCCCGTCCAGAATCAGGTTGAAGCCGATATTCTCATCCAGGTGGTACTTCTCCCGCCCGGTCTCCTCGGCGAAGCGATCGACGTACAGGCTGATCTGATACAGATGGGCGGTCGATTCCGGTATGGTGGCGATGGCCATGATGGCGATGCTGACGATGGCCGTTCCGACCATCGGCCCGGCGAAGTTCGGGAAGGTCACATGGGGCACCTGGAACACGCTCGCGTCCAACACGGGCTGGAAGTTGACCGACCCCGGGGCCAGGATGGCGGACAGGATGTAGCCCGCGACGCCGCCCAAGAGTACCGGCAGCATGCCGGCGAAACCGCGCAGGTAGACCGAGAACAGAACGGTCAGAAGCAGCGTCAGGATGGCCACCAGCCAGTTGGCGTTGGCCAGGTTCAGGGCGGCAAAGGCCAGACCGAAGCCGATGATGGCTGCCACCGAGCCGGTGACCACGGGAGGCAGCACCTTGTCCACGGCGGCCTTGCCCACCGCCCGGATGATGAAGCCGACGATGATGTTCAAGATGCCGGTGGCCACGATCCCGGCTTGCATCGTCTGAATGACCTCATCCGGCACCGGCTGGCCGAACGTCGGCAGCGAGCCGGTCATCTGCTGCACGATCCCCAGGTAGGCGGCGATGTAGCTGAAGCTCGAGCCGTAGTACAGGGGGATGAACTTGCCGATACCGCGCTTCGACAGCAAAAGAGCGACGATCGTCGAAATCCCCGACCCCAACAAGACCGTCCCGACGTGAAAGCCGGTGAAGGCCGCCACAAAGATCGTGGCCGGGAACATGGTCAGGATGTGCTGGAAGCCCAGCAGGATCATCCTGCCAAGCGGCGGGGTTTCGTTCGGGAGATAACCGCTCCTCGCCATACTGGTTGTCGTTGTCATGGTTGACGTCTCCTCCAGGTTGGCCGGTACGGCCTCAGCAACTGGCACGTGATGGTTCCGCCTTTCACAAGCCGATTCTCGATATCGTGGTGAATCACCTCCATCGGCCAGCCAGTGTCGGAAAGCGACGGGCACGACCGCCCGTAGCCGGAGCGGCAGCCAAGCTCAAAGGATCGTGCTACCAGGTCACCAGGGGGTATGCGCTCCAGGGGATTGGGGCGTCCAAGAGAAGTAAACCCCGACGGACGCGAAGTGACGCGGCCCTGTTTGCCGATCTCGGGCTGCGTCCGCCGCCGAGATGTCTGGACCTCTGGCGGCGCGCGGGGCTCCGTCTGCCATGGGAAACGCGGCCGCGCCGACCGGCTGCGCGTGGTAGAGTAGCCCCTCAGACTTGCCGAGGTCATGATGTCGCTTCGCGATGCGCTCCTCGACCTGATCCGCCACAGCCAGGCCATCGAGCAGGCTTTCCTGACGGGACTGCCCGAGACCGAACGGCGCGCCGAAGGCTCCCCGACGGAGTGGTCGGCGAAAGACACCGTGGCCCACCTCGCAGACTGGAGACTCCGCTCCGCTTCTCACCTCGTCTCCGTGGCTCAGGGAGAGACTCCGCCCGATATTACGGACTTCGACTCGGTCAACGAGGCTGCATTTCAGCGCCATCACGCCAAGTCGTGGGACGATGTCCTGCGCCTTTCGGCCGAAGGATCGTCGGCCCTGGCAGGCGCCCTGCAGCAGCTTTCCGATGAGAAGCTGGCCGCGCCGAGTGAGTTGGCTTCGATGCGCGGCCGGCCATGGTGGAGGTACGCCGTCGTCGAGGCAGCCATCCACCCCCTGGAGCACCTGGCGGGTTACGCCGCGGCGCACGGGCGTCAGGGCGAAGCCATACGCTGGCAAGAGGAGAATGCTGTGGCGCTGGAGGCCGTCGACGCCGATCCGGCCTGGCGCGGAACCGTCCGCTACAACCTCGCCTGTCATTACGCGCGGGCCGGCAACTCCCAGAAGGCCATCCGCACGCTGGGGACTGCCCTGCAATGGAATCCGGACCTGGTCGACTGGTCGCGCCAGGATTCGGACCTCGACAGTTTGCGCGAGGATCCGGCTTACCAGGCCTTATATGCAAGTCGGTGAGAAGCAGTTTTCAGTCGTCAGTTGTCAGTCATCAGCATTCTGCTTGTCCTGACGGAAGACTGACGACTGATCGCTGAAGACTTTCCCGGAGGTTTCCATGTCCACCCCGCCCAGCTCCGATGAAGATCTCAGTCGCATCCTCGAATCCGCCCGAAGGCTGGGAGTCGAGATGGACCAGGCTGAAGCACTCCAATGGCTGGCGGCGATGGGCGCGGGGCCCATCGGCGGCGACATCGTCGTCGATTCGCGCGCCGGGGTTTTCGGCCATCGAGTCAGCATGCTCGACTTCACGGCCGCCCAGCTGGACCGTTTTCGGGCGATCGGCCGCCTGGTCGAGTTCGTGGATGAGCCCGGCGTGGTCGAGACGGCCCTCGCCCTCTCGGGATCGGCCGCCCAATCCAAGATCCAATCCTTCCCCGGGGATTGCGACTATTTCGAGCGGGTCAACATCAAGGCCGCCACCCGCGAGCAGGCCTGCATGATCCTGGCTCGCTTGATGCGCGACAAGGTCCTGTCCACCGAGCGCGGCAGCACCTACCAGCTCATCGAAGTCAAGATGGGCTCCTATCCGGAAGATATGGTTCACAACGGCGAGACGGCCAAGGCCGGCGCCCCTATCGCCTGGCGCGTCGAGGAGATCCGCGCCGGCAAGATCGACGGCTTTCGCCCCGACGGCACGCCGACCTCCGTCGCCTGGACCGCTGCCGCGCTCGACCCCGGATGGTGCAAGCTCGACTGGGTCGTCGCCGATCCGGTGCGCGGCCAGTTGGCCAACGCCAGCAATATGCTCGACGTCACCTGGGAGTCGCCCGACGGCGCCGTCACGCCGCTGGACGGTTACCTCGATCCCTACTTCCAGGAGGTCTACCTGGAGGCCGAGTCCATCCCCATCTTCTCCAAGCTGGCCCGGCACGTTTCGGCCGACGCGCTGGACGACTATGTGCACCAGCTGGAGAAGGAAGTCAACAAATACCTGACCAAGGACCTGAACTACGGCAAGGCCGCCAAACGCATGTACAACATCTTCCGGCTGACTGGGCGCTACCAGGAGGCGGCCTTCATCCGCGAGCTTTTCGACGAGCCCACCACCGTGCTCTATCAGGTGTGGTCGCTCATCCGCACCCTTGACGACGCTTCGCGCGTCGGCTCGGACATTTCGCTCGAAACACTGCTGGCGCAGGCCGATGGGCTGATCATGGCCGTTATCGACGCGCTCGAAGGCGACCAGGAGGCGGAGATCGTTCGCCAGCTTCTCTTCTTGCGCGACAGTCTCAAGGCCACCGGCCGTGTCGACAGTCAGCCGGTGGAGGCCGCCCGGGCCCAGGTGATCAACATCGTCAACAACTTCTTCTACGATCGGCTCACGGCCGTCCCCTCGATCAAGGTCTACATTGATGGCGTGGGCTCCTCGGTCTGAAAGGTTGTAGGGGCGAAGCATGCCGTCTCGCCCCTACTATGAGTCCATCCGGGGGCGGCCACTGGCCACTCACCACTCACCACTGACCACGATCCCATGCCCGGTCTGACCGATCGTGCCGCCGGAGGGGCGCTCGCCCCTGAGGGGCTGGCCGCCGAAGCCCAACGCAACTGGGAGGCCTCCATCCTGGGGCAGGTCGATCGCCTGCGCGAGGAGCTGCGCCAGCGCGACCCGGCCGCCACCGCCCGAGCTGTGGCCGGCACGATCCACGGCCGAGGTCTGGTGCTGAGCTACTGGGGACAGGGCGTCTACATCACCTGGCCCGATCTCGATGTTCGTTGGCTCGACACTCGAACG
>DASSGB010000238.1:0-6286 GCA_035693825.1 Anaerolineales bacterium | reverse complement strand
TGGGCTGCGTCCTCCTCCATCTGGGGTCCCTCGTGACGCGAATGGCGCAGGCCGCCGCGAAGCGTCCCCGCGGGAAGGCCTGCGGCTACAAGACCGCGCATCCCCGAGGCCGCTGGGCGACGAACGCCCCGCGTTTCGAGCGGCAGATTTGTAGCCGCAGCCTGTAGCCGCAGCCTTTAGGCTGCGTCCTCCTCCATCTGGGGTCTCTCCTGACGCGAATGGCGTAGGCTGCCGCGAAGCGTCCCCGCGGGAAAGCCTGCGGCGACAAGACCGCGCATTCCCGAGGCTGCTGGGCGACGGACGCGCCGCGTTCCACCCCGAAAACAAGCGCCCCCGATGCCGGGGGCGCTTGCACCAGAAGGACTTCCAATGAGACCGGCTACTTGGGCAGTTTCAGGTCTCCCGGCCGCCACAGGATGGTGTTCGTCTCGGTGTACTTGCGGGTCGCCAGATCGAGATCGCGGCTCAGGTCCTGGATGATGCCTCGCACGGCGTTGAGCGCCGTCCCCAGGTTGGCGGCCGGGCCCATGCCGATCGACAGCACGCACTCCTTGTTGATGGCCACCACGAGCTGCTGCATCTCCGCCCCGACGATCAGCGTCAGGCGCCACTTCCCGAGTGGAATCTCCTGCCGGGCGCGGTCGCCGGCCATCAGCACATGCGCCGTGGCGGCCGCGACGTGATCGGAGTCGGCCTGGGCCTCGGGCGGATACGAGGCCAAGAGAAAGCCGTCATAGTCCACCAGCGCCGCCCAGCGAAAATCGAGATCGGGCCAGGACAACTTCCCCAGCGCGTTGCTCAGCGCGTTCTCGCGCGGGGAAGGGGCCGATGTGCTCGGCACACGGTTCTCTGCATACATGGGCACCTCCGTCATGGCATTATGGCACGCGTGAGGCGGAGCCGACCTTGCAGGGAGCCAACAAGTTCGCCTTCAGCCGGCCTTACCTTGCATTCGGCTAACAGGGACATGTGAGGCGATTACTCGGCCATTTCACCTGACGGTGCTATCGCCCGTCTTGCTCCGCCTCGGCCCGCATGAGATACCCGTCGGTGCGCAGTTCGATCCAGCCGCTGAGTGCTGTCGAATACACCCCCTCGACCGAGGGTGCGGCCGGGAGTCCTTCGCCGCCCACGGCCGAGATCCAGACCGCAGGGGTGGAGGCGTCGATCGTGGCCAGCCTTGCGGGGGAGTCTGCCAGGATCGCCGTGACCCCGGCGAGATCTGCCTGCTCCATGGAATCGAGCGAGAACCCCGCCAGGAGAATCCATCGCGCCCGCCCATACATGAGGCGAAACGCCGCCCCTTCTCGCGAGATGGCCAGAAGCTCGAGCGTTGCGCCCTGGCCGAGATCCCAGCGCAGCCCCTGCTGCGCCGTCACCAATCGCGGCGGCTTCACTCCCGGCGGCCATCCGTACAATTCGGGGGCGGAGCCGTTGGAAACGATACCCGTCGGCAGCAGCCGCGGTCCGGCGCCTCCGGCGGCGTAGCCCTCGACCGATGACTCCGTCGGCAGGACGATCCAATCGAGCGAGCGCCGCACCAGTGGCAGTCGACGTCCGAGCTCTGTGACCGGCACGAGGCTGGCCGATGCCGGGCGCACCAAAATGAAACGCCCCGAGGGAGTCTCGATCAGGACGTCTCCGCTGGAATACAGCGTGGCCCGCAACGCCCCTTCGGGAGCGTCCAATCCGAGCCGCCACACGAAAGCCGTCAGCACGGCCAGGATGGCCGTCGCGACCCATGGGGATACGGCTGGCCTTCGGTTCGCTTTGAGGCGTATGCGACTCGCGAGCAAGAGACCCGCGCCCATCAGGCCATAGGCCGCGGCGAGGCTGGCGGCCGACATCGGACCGACCGCCAGACTCGCTCCCGGCAGCCGGGAGGCGAGTTCGACCACACGCAGAGTGAATGCTGCGAAGGGCCATGCCATCCAGGCGAACACCTGCCCCGCGGGCATCCAGACCATTCCCGTCAGAGCCGCGAGACCACCCAGGCTCATCAACGCCGGCTGAACGGGAAGGATCAGGAAGTTGGCCGGCAGCGCAGTCAACGGCACGCGCCCGAAGTGAAAGGCCAGGAGCGGCAGCGTCGCGAACTGAGCCGCGAGGGTGAGAAGAACGGCCTCACGCAGAATCGAAAGCAATGCCGGAGGCGGGCGGCGCGCCTCTCCCACACCGAAGGCCCTCAGAGCGAAGAACTCGAGCGGCTCGGCGACGAAAACAAGGCCGATGGTGGCGGCGAAGGAGAGCTGGAAGCCGATGTCGGCAATGAGCGCGGGGGTCGCCGCCGTCATGAGGATCGCGGTGGCGGCGAGGAAGGCCACGGCGCTTCCTGTCCGCCCCAGCCGCTTGGCCAGAATCGCCAGCCCCGACATGAGAGCCGCTCGAACCGCGGAAGGCTCGGCGCCCACTAGCAACGTGTACGCGCCGATGGCCACGGCGGATGAAATCGCGCCTCTGCGCGCGCCGAGCCATCGGCCGAGGACCGCCGTCACGGTCCCCGCAACAAGCGAGACGTTGAATCCCGAGACGGCGAGGATGTGGGTCGTGCCAGTCTGCGCGAATGCTTCCCGCATGGACTGAGGCATCGACTCATCCGCGCCCAGGACGACCCCGCTCACGAGCGAGGCCTCCTCCGCAGGCAGGCTGCGCGCGAAGACCTCCAACGCTCGTGCCCGAACCCGGTAGAAGAATCCCAGCACGGGACTGGCCTGATCTACCGCCAGCCGGTCCACCCGAACGGCGCGCATGAGGCTGAAGACGCCCTGCTGCGCCAGATAATCCTGCTGTGGGAATCCGGGCATGTTTTCCGGCGTGGCCATCCAGCCACGCACCAGCACGAGGTCCCCATACTCCAGCCCCACAACTTCCCTGGTCTCCAATTGAACGCGGCCGTCGACGTCCCTCCACGTGTCGGCGGCTTCGCGTGTCAGGGCCTCGGCCTCGATCACGGCCCGCGTCGTTCGCCCACGAGTTGTCGGCGGCTCAACCACCACGCCCCGCAACTTGAAGACAATCGGCAGATCGTTGAAGGCTGCCACGGTTGAGGTGTGGGCACGCACTTCAGAAGCCTGGGCACGCGCCGCGCCCAGGAAGAGCACAGACAGGAGCGCAAACAACCGAAGATAGGGACGCGCCCGCCGGAAGAGGATGCAGCAAGCCACGGCGGCGAAGGCCTGAATCACCCAGGCGTGAACCGGCATACCGACGACAGGAGCGAGCGAGAGGCCGGTGGCCCACGCCACCGCTGCCCAGGCCAGGGCCATCTGTCCCCCTGCGCGGCCGGCGGCGAGCTACCTGCCTGCCGGCGCGGCCGCGAGCCTCCGATCTACGCGCCCTCCGGTGCGGAGGGAATGTCCTCTTGCGCGAGAAGCGCCATTCCGTCGACCATTTCCCGGTTGAAGAGCATGGCCGGCGACCTCCCGCCAACGGTGGGAAAAAGGATCGCCGTGAGTTCTGCGTTGTAGAGCGGAACGAAGATCCGATCGCCGCCGAAGAGCGCCGTCCCTAGGTCGAACTTCCCCGCCGTTTCAATCATCCCGCGCAACTCGTACCCGCCCAGCAGGATCTGCACCCAGTGCGGGACGAGTGTGGAGTATCCGCCGCGCGCAACACCCGACGGCCCGATTTCCGCCCGGCTGCTCAGCAGCATGGTCACGATCTGATTCTTGACCAGCCACATGGTCGGATAGCGCGCCGCGAGCTTCCCCGGCTGGTGAAGCCGATTGAGATGCGCACCCTCGATCTCGACGATGGACGTCGTGGGGACGTTGAGGAAGCTGAACAAACCGGAAGCGCCCGGCTCGATGCGGCCGAGGATGCGATGGCTCTCGGTATAGATCTCGACGGAAATGGGTTTGGGCATGCCCCGTCCTAACCGGCTGGAAGCGCCACGGTGATGAGCGTCCCGGCCGGCGTCTGATCATGCCACAACGCGCCGCCGAGGCTTTCGGTGACCAGCCGGACTTCGCCCATCGTCAGTCCGGGTCCAAGCTCGCCCGTGCCGGCTTCCGCCCGCTCGGCGGTCAGGGCCCGAACCGTGTCGGGTGAAAGTCCGGGACTGGTATCGCCGACCGTCACAGCCACCCACGGACCGTCGGTCAGGTCAATGTAGTCCGGAGGCGCCAGTCCGTCGCTGCGCCCGTTGCGCACGCTGAAGGTGTGCGCGTCGACGATGATCCGGCCCTGGTGCGTGCGTCGGATGGCGGCCGCCGTCAGCCCGCCGACGATCTGCAGGATCCGGCCTCGGTCGCCCGGGATGAGGGGAATCCCCGGCTCGATCTCGGCGATCATCTCGAGGCCACGCCGGGCGGCGATGGGCCGCAACTCCGCCGCCACCTGACGGATGAGAACCTGGATGTCGACGAGATTCGGCGGCGCTTCTTCCGTCGCAGAGGTCATCGGCTCCGAGCGGGCTTGGCGAAGCTCGGCCAGCAGGTTTCGGATCTCCTTCTGGCCGATCACGCCCGCGGAGAAACGGCCGGTGGTCATTCGCTCGAGCAGCGCCACGGCGTGATCCACCCCGTCGATCAGAGCCTGGGGCACTTCGGGAACCGGCCCGTTCTTCGAAGCCTGCTGGGCTTGCCGGACCAGCTCGGCATGTTCCAAGGCCACGCCGGCCCAATCCGCCAGGCCGCTCAGCACCGTCAGATGGTTATCGTTGAAGGCGCGCGGCGCCAGGCGGTTGTACACGCCGAGCACGCCGACGATCTCATTCCGCACTCGGATCGGCACTTTGATCAGCGACTGGACCAGGAACCCCGTCTGGACCTTGACCTGCCCGCCCTCCATCGGCGGCTCGCGCAAGATCGGAAGCCCCGTCGAGAAGACCTGGCCGACGAGCGTGTCGCTGACGCGAAGTTTCTGCAGGGTCGCCTCGCGATCGCCCGCCTGCTTGCTGGCCCTGAGGCTGAGCTCGTTGGTGCCCGGATCGGCCAGATAGATGTTGGCCTCTTCTGCATCCGTGACGAAGACCGCAGCTTCGACGACCCGAGCCAGGACCGCCTCCAGATCGCCGAGCGAAGCGACGGCGCGACCGATCTCGCTCAACAGACGCATCTCTTCCGTCCGCCGGCGCGTTTGTTCGCGCAGAGTCTCCAGGCTGCGGGACAGGGTCTGTGTGTTGGTGGCCGCTGAACGCGACTCGGTGAGGTCGTAGATCGCCTGAACTAAGTCCACAGGGCGGTACGGTTTGAGGAGAACGTCGCCGACGTTCAGGTGGAAGAGGTCTCGCAGGCGAGAGGGAGGGAAATGGGCCGCCAATATGACGGCCGGTGCTTCATCGCCCTGCTCACGGCGGGCACGCAGGCCGGCCAGGGGGTCGCCCCGCAGCTGGGTGACGTCCACCAAGAGAACGTCCACCGCGGGCGCCTTCGTCTCATCGCTCCAGGCCTCCACTCCGGCCGGCTGAAGAATGCGCTCGATCAGGGAGCGGGCGTTGCTGTCGACGTCGGCGACGACCAAGACACGCGGCGGGCTGCGCCGCTCGGCGGGTGCGGTCATCGTGGGTCGTGCCTCCACCGTCGGGCCGGCTCGAAGCGATCAGGTTCGCTTGCGCGGACCGGCGGGGGTTCGAGTGCGGCTGAAGGTTGGCCGGCGTCGCGCCCGCCGTGGCAGGCGGCGGCCGAGCCGGTCGCTCTCCAGCATGGCCCGCAGCTCGGCCAGCGCGGCCTGGTCGTATTCTCGCCGTCCGCACACATCGCACACCCAGGCGGGGAAATCGGGAACTGCCACCGGCCGGCCCGACACGCTCGAGAAATACGACACGTGCGCCGGCCTCAACGCGCCCACCTGGCATTCCGGGCAGGGGTAGGTCTGTTCGGGCTTGGCGGACGCGGTTCCGGTCACGGGAGCGATTCTAGCACAGCCACCGGGCTACTCCGCCGCCGCGGCGGCTTCCTCGTAGTGTGGTATCAGGCCCATCTCGTCGGGGGGCCAGTACACCAGAACGGCTTTGCCGATCACTTCGCGCAACGGAAGCGCCCCCCAGTTTTGCGAATCGGAAGAGTTGTTTCGGTTGTCCCCCAGGACGAACACTTCGTCTGTCTGCACCTGCCACTCCCCGGTGTAACGCGGCGGGGCGGCGATGTACGGTTCGTCCAGCGCCTCGCCGTTGACCCAGACTTTGCCGTCCCGCACGGCCACGGTGTCGCCGGGAAGGCCGATGACGCGCTTGATGAAACGCCGCTCCGGGTCGAGCGGGAAGTGGAAGACGACGATGTCGCCGCGCGCAGGCGACTCCCAGCGGTAGGCCAGCCGGTAGACGACCACCAGCTCGCCATCGTGC
>DASSGB010000237.1:0-18991 GCA_035693825.1 Anaerolineales bacterium | reverse complement strand
CCCGCAGCGCCCGGCCGTGTTCTTCCGACCGGTGAAGACCGCCGCCATGCGCACCAGGTGTTCACCGGCCGGCCCGATCACGGCCGCGACCGTTCCCGGGCCATGGCGCGCTCGCAACTCGTCTTGAGCGGCGATGACACCCAATCCCCACAGGCCGTCCGCCGGCAGCAGCCGGGCCGAGCCGTCCTCGATCAAGAGGTAACTGGGCTTCGAAGCCCGCCGTCGCAACACCAGGAGGTCGGCCCCGGCTTTGCGCATGGCGTGAGCGAAGAATCCGCCGCAGTTGGCATCGCCCAGGCCGAGGGTTTCCGGCGACTTGGCGCTGACGTTGAACCGCGCCGCGTTGGGGGCGATCGTCCCCGTCAGAAGCCCGGCGCCGACGATCAGAGAGTTCTCCGGCCCGAACGGGTCGACCGCAGCCGGGTGGCCTGCCCGGCGAAGCTCACGCGCCAGATAGCGCATGTTGAGTCCGCGCCCGCCCAGGAATCGCCGCATCTCCTCACGGCCAGCGCTCTCGCTGGAGAAGGATCCCTTCGTGAGGTCGACGGTCATGACCCTCGTCACCGATCAGCCTCCGGCCATCGCCCAGGCCAGGAGAGGGCGATCGCCATCTTGCAGCGGAGTGTCCTGATCGGCGACGTGGTCATTCAGGAAGATGGTGGGTGGGACTTCGTCGCCCTGGAGCCAGGGGGCCAAGGACGGATGCAGGGCCACCAGCCGGCCGACGAGATCTGCGACGCGCGCCGACTCAGGCAGTTCGACGACAGTCTCCCGCTCCCCGACCTCTCGCCATAAGGGCTCCCCGAGTCGGACGCAGACCTTCATGGATTCGCCTTGGGTGAGAGGGGGAGAGCGGCGAAAGCAGGTTTGGGCGCCGCGCGGAGCAATGTGGCGAAGAGCAAACCCACGGCGGTGACACCGGCTGCCACCAGAAAGCCGCCGCGGAAACTGGCGCTGGCATCGGCCATAGCGCCGGCGACGCTCGGGCCGATGGCCTGACCGATGCCAAAGAACAGAGTCGTGAAACCCAGCGCAGCCGGCGCCATGCGCGGCCCCAATACGTCTGCGCAGGCCGCGGCCATGATCGCCGGGATGCTCCAGGCGGTGAGGCCGAAAAGCATGGCCGAGAGCGTGAGACCGGTGCTCGTGGGTGCCATGGCAAAAAGAAGGTAGGCCGTGATCTGGACGAGATAGACGAGTGCGATCGCCCAGCGCCGCCCGATACGGTCCGAGAGTCCGCCCCAAATCAGGCCGCATGCGAGGCTGAATCCGCCCATCAGCATGTACAGGTTGCCGGCGGCCTGTCGGGTGAGGCCCACTTCGCCGACGAGGTAGCGCACGAAGAACGTCATGTAGATGATGTAGGAGAAGCCGAAGGCCAGGTACACCACGCCCAGATGCCAGACGACGCCCGATCGATAGACGCCTCCCCAATCGAGCGAGGAGGCGCGGGCGCCGTGCCCCGCGCCGGGCTCCTGCGTCTCTCCGATCGGTCTTAGATGGAGCTCGGCAGGTGAGTTGCGCAGGACGATCCACGCCAGCAGCGCGATGGCCAGGGCGACCGCGCCGAAGATGACCCAGGCCAGCCGCCATCCATCCTCCGGCCGAGCGGCCAGCAGGCGCGGCACGGTTGGGCCGGTGCTGATCAAGGCCAGGCTCGAACCGGCGACGGCGATGCCCGCCGCCAGCCCCCTTCGGCGGACGCCGAACCACGCCGATACCAGCGCCATCGCCGGTACGTTGGCTGTCCCACTGCCGATACCCGTCAGGGCTCGGTAGATCAATGCCGAGACGAAGCCGCCGGCTGTTCCTGTCAGCAGCATTCCCACGCCGACGACTGTCATCCCCAGGGTGGCGAGCAGCCTCGGCCCGTACCTGGAGGCAAGAGCGCCGCCGATCAGGGAGAGCGTCAGGTAGCCGATCAGATTGGCCGTCGCCAACGCGCCCGCGCCGGTGTTGTCGAGCGCTAGAGACGACTGCATCGCCGGCAGCACCAGGCTGTAGCCGAAGCGCGCCAGCCCCAGCGCCCCCGCCACGACCAGGGTGGACACCGCCAGCACGAGCCATCCGTGATGCAACCGACGCTCGCCCAATTCAACGCCTCATCCCGCGCGGGCCTCTAGAGCTCACGCCTGTCGATCACTCGCTTGGCCTTGCCCTCCGAGCGTTGTAGGCTCCGCGGCCCCATCAGCTGGACCTTGGCGCCGACGCCCAGCGTCTGGGCCAGCTCGCGCTCGGCGCAGTCGCGCAGTTGGTCGAGGGCGCGGGTGTCGATGGGATTGAACAGGCGCGGCGACGCTTCCACCCACACCTCGAGCACGTCGAGCTGATCCTTGGGTCGGTCGATGACGATCTGGTAATGCGGCTCCAGATCTTCGACGGAGAGCAGCGTCTTCTCGACCAGCTGCGGGAAGACATTCACCCCGCGCACGATCAACATATCGTCCGTCCGGCCGAGGACCTTTTCCATGCGCACCATCGTCCGGCCGCACCCGCAGGGCTCTGCGTGCAGCACCGTGCGATCGCGCGTTCGATAGCGGATGACCGGCATGGCTTCCTTGGTGAGCGCGGTGAAGACCAGCTCGCCTTCCTGGTCGTATCCCAGACTCTCGCCGGTATCGGGATCGATGATTTCCGGCAGGAAGTGGTCTTCGAAGACATGCAGTCCGGTGTGCTGCTCGCATTCCACCGAAACGCCCGGACCGATCAACTCGGTCAGCCCGTAGATGTCGAAGGCTTCCAGGCCCATCTTGGCCTCGACCTCGGCGCGCATCTTCTCGCTCCAGGGCTCCGCGCCGAAGATGCCCACCCTCAGCTTCATATGCTTCTTGAAGTCGAGGCCCATCTCTTCGGCTTCTTCGGCGATCACCAGCGCGTAGGACGGCGTGCAGGTCAGGACCGTTGCGCCGAAATCCTCCATGAGCATGACCTGCCGGCGCGTGAGACCGCCCGACATCGGGATGACGGTGGCGCCGACGGTCTCCAATCCGATGAGGAAACCCAGGCCGCCGGTGAACAGCCCGTGGCCGTAGGCGTTGTGGGCGACGTCTTTGGCCGTGACGCCGGCGCAGGTCACCGTGCGCGCCATGACCTCGGCCCATAGAGCCAGGTCGCCCCGGGTGTATCCGCCGACGGTGGGCTTGCCGGTGGTGCCGGAGGAGGCGTGGACGCGCACGATCTGCTCGAGCGGCACGGTGAACATGCCGAAGGGATAGGCCTCGCGCAGATCGCTCTTCTCGGTGAAAGGCAGCCGCTTCAAGTCGTCCAGAGTGCGTATGGAGTCCGGCGAGACTTTGGCTTCCTGGAACTTCTTCTGGTACACCGGCACCTTCTGCACACGCTCGACGACCTGGCGCAGGCGCGTCGCCTGCAGTTCCGACAACTGATCACGCGGCATCGACTCGGCTTGCGGATTCCACATAGGCATGGCGTCCTCCTACAATCTCCAATGGCCTTCGCGGCCGGCCATGAAGGCCCTGCGGTTGATTTCGATGTGCCGGTGCGGAACACGCTCGGCGACCACCGCCAGCCAGGCTTCGGCCGGGAATTCGAGCTGCGCGGAGAGCGCGCCGAGCAGCACGCTGTTGGCGACGCGCGAATTGCCCAGGTCGACGGCGATGGCCTGCGCCGGTATCCGCAAGACATTGGCCGCCGCCTGGCGCAGCGTGCCTTGCACGCTGTCATCATCGGGATACGCGTCGGTGCCGAAGACCGTCGAGGTGGGTGGGATCGTCTGGTCGCTCAGCAGCACCGTTCCGGTCGGCGCCAGAAACTCGATCCAGCGCAGCGCCTCGAGCTTCTCCTGCGCCAGGAAGTAGTCGACCGTGCCCATCTCGCACAGCGGGGAGGCCAGCCGCTCTCCCCAGCGCACGTGGCTGGTGACGGCGCCGCCCCGTTGCGACATACCGTGGACTTCCGACTTCTTGACGTCGCCTCCGAGACGCATACCGACGTCGGCGACGATGTCGCTGGCCAGCAGGGTGCCCTGTCCGCCGACACCGGCGAGGAGGAAATTGAAAGTCCTCATGACACCGCCTCCACGACCGGGCGGGCGGCCTGCAGCTCGCCCTCGAGAATGGCCTGGCGGGCGCATACGTCGAAACACAACCCGCAGCCGACGCAGGCTACTGGATCGATCCATGCCAGAGGCCGCTTTGTCTTCGCGTCGAGCGTGGCGCTCTTGTAGATGGCCGGGCAGCCCAGGCGCATGCACAGCGTGCACCCGTTGCAGTCTTCCTCCAGGACCCGATACGCCGATCGCCCGTGGGAGGAGACGAAGACGCAGGGCGTCTTGGCGATGACGACGGCCGGCCCGCCGCTGTCGATGGCTTCGCGCACGGCCTCTTCCAGACGCTCGCGTTCGGTGGACTCGACCGTCGACACGTGCCTCACGCCCATGGCCCGGGCCACGCCGGCGATGTCGATGGTCGGATTCTGGTGGCGGGTGAGGGTCAATCCCGTTCCCGGATTTCCTTGATGGCCGGTCATGCCGGTCGTGCGGTTGTCGACGACGATCGTCGTCAGAGGCGTCTGGTTGTAGACGGCATTGGCCAGGGCCGGCAGGCCGGCGTGGAAGAATGTGCTGTCCCCGATCACCGCCACGTTCGCGCCCGGCAAGTCGCCGCGGCGCATGCCGGTGGCGACGCCGATGCTCGCTCCCATGCAGCCGATGGTGTCGGTCGCGCCCAACGGCGGCATGACGCCCAGCGCGTAGCAGCCGATGTCGCTGTTGACGGTGACTTTGAGCTTGCGCAGCATGGAAAACACATCGCGGTGACCGCAGCCGGCGCACAGAACCGGCGGCCGGGCGGGCAGGGCGGGCTTGCTGATCTTGCGATCCAGCGGGCCCCGGTCGACCAGGCCGGCCGCATGCGCGCCGCGGCGAACGATCTCGATCGAGAACTCGCCCACCATCGGGAAATACGCCTTGCCTTCGGCGGGGATGCCCAGCGAGTGAAGGTGCTCCTCGAAGAAGGGGTCGAGCTCCTCCACCACGATCACCCGCTCCACGCTCCCGGCGAAATCGAGCAACATCCTGCGCGGCAGCGGCCAGACCATCCCGAGCTTGAGGAACGTGGCCTCGGGGAAAACCTCGCGCGCGTACTGATAGCTGGGGCCGGAGGCGACAATGCCCAGGCGAGGGCTTCCGCCCTCGAGGCGATTGCCCGGGAAGGACTCGCAGAACTCGGCCAGCCGCTGCATCCGCTCCTCGACCACCGGATGCCGCTGTTTGGCGAATCCGGGGATCATCACGTACTTGGGAGGATTCTTCTGATACGGGCGTTGCGCGACGGTCTTTCGTTCACCGACGGTCACAATGCTCTTGGCGTGCGAGGTGCGCGTGGTCGTGCGCAGCAGCACGGGCGTGTCGAACTGTTCGCTGATGTCCAGGGCGACCGCCACCAGATCCTTGGCTTCCTGGCTGTCCGAGGGTTCGAGCATGGGCACTTTGGCGAAGCGCGCGTAGTGGCGATTGTCCTGTTCGTTCTGCGAGGAATGCAGGCCCGGGTCGTCGGCATTGATGATCACCAGTCCGGCATTGACGCCCGTGTAGGCCGAGTAGAAGAGCGACTCGGAGGCGACGTTGAGACCGACGTGCTTCATCGCCGCCAGGGCGCGCTTTCCGGCATAGGCCGCGCCGATGGCCACGTCCAGCGCGACCTTCTCGTTGGCCGACCACTCGGCATAGATCTCGGGGAACAAGCGAAGGTTCTCGAGGATCTCCGTGCTGGGCGTGCCGGGGTAGGCCGCGGCGACTTCCACTCCGGCTTCCCACGCGCCTTGCGCCAGGGCCTCGTTGCCTGAAAGAATCCGCTTTTCCATACCGCTACCTCCTCCGACCATTCGGCGCCAAGGCACCGCGTCCGCGATGATTGCTGGAATACCTCCCGCCCAGATAGGCACGCTGGACGGCCCCGTTGGCGGCAAGCTCCGCGGCGGTGCCGCTGAGGGAGACATTGCCCGTCTCGAGCACGTAGCCGCGATCGGCGACGCGCAGGGCGGCCCGGGCATTCTGCTCGACGAGCAGCACCGTCGTTCCCTGCCGGCGGAGCTCGCCGATGATGTGAAAGATCTCCTGGACCAGCAGGGGCGCCAGCCCCAGCGACGGCTCGTCGAGCAGCAAGAGCGTCGGTCGCGCCATCAGGCCGCGTGCGATCGCCAGCATCTGCTGCATCCCGCCCGAAAGCGTCTCCGCCGGCGCCTTGAGGCGCTCGCGCAAGATCGGAAACATGTCGCACACGCGCATCAAGTCGCCTTCGATCGCCGAGCGTTTCTCTCGGCGGAAGCGGTGGTAGGCGCCCAGCAGCAGGTTGTCGCGAACGCTGAGGCTGTCGAACATCTGGCGACGCTCGGGCACATGCCCGATGCCCAGGCGGACGATGCGATGCGCGGGCGTGTTGGTGATGTCCTGATCGCCGAACGACACCTTTCCTGCGCTGGCGCGCATCAGTCCGGTCAGCGTGTTGAGAAGCGTCGTCTTGCCGGCGCCGTTGGAGCCGATGATGGCCACGATCTCGCCCGTCTCCACCTCCAGCGAGACCCCGTGGAGGGCGACGACCTTGCCGTAGCCGCTGACGAGTCCGTCGATGCGAAGCATCGCCTACCTCGGCCCTCCGGCGACGGCCAATCCTTCTGCATGCTCGGGGCTTTCGCCCCAGCTCGTTCCCAGATAGGCCTTGATGACCTGCGGATGGTTCTGCACGTCGTCGGGCGTGCCCTCGGCGATCAGGTCGCCATGGTCGAGCACCAGCACCCGGTCGGCCAATCCCATGACCAGGTCGACATCGTGTTCGACCAACAGAACGGTCACTCCCGCTGCGCGCACGTCGAGGATCAGGTCGCCCAGGTGGTCCTTCTCTTCCTGGGTCAGGCCCGCGCCGGGTTCGTCGAGCAGAAGCAGGACCGGCTCGGACGAAAGGGCACGGGCGATCTCCAGGCGGCGCTGCTGCCCGAAGGAGAGATTGGCCGCCGTCTGATGCGCCAGCTGCGAGAGCCCGGCCTGCTCGAGGTAGCCCAGGGCATCGATGCGCATGGTCCTTTCCTCGCGCACGACGGAAGGCAGCCGCAGCGCAGCCGCGAGCAGGCCGGCACGCGCGTGGCGGTGCCGGCCGACCATGATGTTCTCGAGGACGGTCATGTTGCCGAAGACCTGCAGGCTCTGAAAGGTGCGGGCGATTCCGAGACGCGCCACCTGGTCCGGCGCCAGCCCGTTGAGCGGCCGACCGTTGATGCGGATCTCTCCTGCGTCCGGCCGATAGAAGCCGATGATCAGATTGAACAAGGTCGTCTTGCCCGCGCCGTTGGGTCCGACGAGCCCGACGACCTCGCCCACATGGATGGGAAAGCTCAATTTGCGGATCGCCATCAGCCCGCCGAACGTCTTGGTGACGTTGTCGACGGCCAGCAGGGGAGGCATCGGCGAAGCATCCACCAGCGCGTGGGTCATGCCGCCTCCACAGCCGGAATGGTTTCGGAAGCCGGCCACCGGCGGCGAAGCCATCGAAGGAAACTCACCAGCACACCTTCGGGCATGAAGATCATGATGACGATCAGCAACAAGCCGTAGACGACGATCTCGTGCTCGCCACTGGCGCCCCGCAGCACCTGCCGCAAGCCGCTGCGGAGGACCTCCTTGAGGATGAGGATGACTGCCACGCCGAACGGCGCGCCCCAGATCGAGGCCATCCCGCCCACCGAGGACATGACCACGAGTTCCAGCGAGCTTCCGAAGTCGAAAGGTTTCGGGGATACGGCCGCCTGGAAGTGGCCGTACAGGCTGCCCGCCAGGCTGGCCAAGACTGCGCTGACGATCAGCGCACGGAGTTTCTGCCCGGCGATGTCGATGCCTACCGCCAGCGCGGCCTGCTCGCTGGCGTGAATGGCCCGCAGGGCCCGGCCGACGCGGCTGTTGACGATGTTGAGCACCAGGACCATCGACAGCAGGGCGCAAGCCCAAACCAGGAAGTAGTAGCGTGACAGGGGCCACACCTCGAAGGAGCCGATCCGCAATCGAGGCACCGCTGTGATTCCATCGAAGGAGCCGGTGATATGGGAGCCCGGGAGCCCCAGGTTTTCGCGGAACAGGATGTAGATGACGATCCCCAGGCCGAGCGTGGCCATGGCCAGATAGTGGCCGCGCAGGGTCAGGATCGGGCGGCCGATCAGGTAGGCCAGGCCGCCGGCGAAGGCCATGCCGATCAGGATCGCCATCCACGGCCACCACCAACTCTCCGCCACGACCGGGGGCAGGCGGAGCAGGGAGGTCCCCCGCGCCGTCAGGATGGCGGAGGCGTACGCGCCCAACCCGTAGAACGCCGCCTGGCCCAGCGACACCTGGCCCGCATAGCCCATCAGCAGATTCATCCCCACGAGCACGATGGTCAGGATGCCGATCCGGATCATCGTGTCGAGCGTGACCAGTCCGCCGGTGAGGTCGGAGAAATCGACGCCGCCCGGTCGAACGATTTCGAACATGCCCAGCCCGAGCAGGACGACGGCCATGGCCAGAGCGGCTACCACGTTCGGCGAGCGTCGCAGCCAACCGAATCGATTCACGACTGCTCCACGACGCGGCCGCGGCGGCGCAGGATGCCCTCCGGCCGGTAGAGCAGAACCAGGATGAGCAAGACGAAGGCGAACACGTCCTTCAAGCCGGGTTTGGTGACTCCGGCGGCCAGGTTCTCGAGCACTCCCAACATCAGGCCGCCCACCACGGCTCCCGGCGAACTGACCAGGCCGCCGATGATGGCGGCGACGAAACCCTTGAGTCCGAGCACCAGGCCCATGTCGTACATGGGGCGCGTCGTCGGCGCGACCACGATGCCGCCCGTCGCGCCCAGGGCCGCTGCAAGCCCGAAGGCCAGCATCGACATCCGGCTCACGCTGATGCCCATGAGCCGGGCGCCTTTCCGGTTGAGGGCGCAGGCCCGCAGGGCCTTGCCCGTCAGCGTCCGTTCAAAGAAGAAGGCCAGCGCCACCAGCACGACGGCGGTGGTGCCCCAGATCCAGAAACTCTGCGCCTTGAGGACCAGGCCTGAGAATCGCAGCGTCGTATCCTGCAGTTCGAGCGTGGAGAAGGCCGGCAAGACATACGGTTTGGCGCCCCACGCCACGAGCGCCAGCCCCTGCAGGGCGATGTAGGCGCCGACCGTGATGATGATCAGCGTCAGGGTGGAGTGATGGCGCGCCGGGTAGATCGTCAGGCGCTCCATCAGCAGCCCGAGGATCGTGGTCCCGCCAATCCCCGCCAAGACGGCTACCGCCAGGCGCAGCGGCGGTTCGAGCGGCAGCCCTGAGTCGTAGACCGTGACGGCCAGCATGGCGCCGAGCATGACAAAAGCGCCCTGGGCGAAGTTGATGATCCCGGTGATGTTGAAGACGGTCACGAAGCCCATGGCGATCAGCGCGTAGATCGTCCCGCCGCGCAGCCCGTCGAGAACGAGCTGCAGGTATTGCTGCGGGCCGAAGTTCAGCCGCGATCCAAGGGCGATCACGGCCGCCACCGCCAGCGCGAGAATCGCCAGGACGGCAACGACCTGCAGGGCGCGTCGGGAGAGGGATCGATCGCCGGACATTGGACTTGGGTCGGGGCCGACCCCGTCGGCCCCGACCCTCATCAATTCCCTCTCACCAATCCGTCTCGGGGAAGTACACCCACTGGCCGCCCTCGACCTTGACGAAGGTCAGAGCTTCGTAGGTCAGGCCGAGGTGGTCGGTGGGTGTGATGTTGAACACACCGCCCGTTCCGGGCCAGCCCGAGATGTTGGACTCGATGTAATCGCGGACGGCGGCCCGTTGATCGGCCAGGCTCATGCCTTCCTCGAGCGAACCCAGCGCCTCCACAGCCCACATCACACCGTCCCATCCGTGGCCGCCGAAGGTGCTGATCGGAGCGCCCTGGGTGAAGGCGGTGTAGTCCGCGATGTAGTCGAGCAGGATGGGTTTCTGTGGGTCGTCATCGGGCAGGGTCTCGGCGGCCAGGAGGCGGCCGCACGGGGTCACGATGCCCTCCGCCGCGGGCCCAGCCAGCTCGATGAAGGCCTGGTTGCAGGTGCCGTGGCCCTGGATGACGGGCAGGTCGGGCACGAAGTCCCGCAGGGCGACGGTCACGGTCGAGGCGCCGGGCGGAATGGCGCCGACGACCACGGCTTCGCAGCCCGAGGACTGGACGCCGGCCATCTGGGCGCCAAACTCGGTGTCCGTCCGTTCAAAGGTGGCCGAGTAGACGATCTCGACTCCGGGCTCCTCGAACGCCTTCTGCGCGCCGGCGAACGTATCCTGCCCGTAGCTGGTGTTCTCGTACAGGTGGCAGACTTTGGTGATCCCCTGGTTCTGGAGGTACAGGGCCTGCCACTGCGCCGAGTGGACGTTTTCCTGAGGGGTCTTGAAGACCCACGGGTACGTCTCACCGGTCTCAGGGCTCTGAATGATCGAGCGCGCCGAGGCCATCGAGATATACGGCACTTCGGCTTCGGTCACCACCGGGACGATCGCCAGGCTGTTGCCGCTCAACGTTCCGGCGACGACCACCTGGACCTGATCCTCTTCGATCAGGCGGCGCACCACGCTGACCGTGGTGTCGGGATTGCTCTCGTCGTCGTAGATGATGATCTCGACGTCATGCCGGACCCCGTCAGGCCCGACGATGCCGCCCTGATCCTCGAGCTGCTGGGCGATCATTTCGGCCGAGTTGCGCTCCGGCTCGCCCAGGCTGGAGCCGGGCCCGGTGATGGAGGCTGAGAATCCGATCTTGTAGGTCTCCCCTTCCGGCACTTCGGTCGGTGCAGCGGTTGGCTCGGGCGCGGAGGTGGGCGGTTCCGGCGGCTGGGTCGGCTCCGGAGTGGGGGCGGGGGCACACGCAGCGATGAGGGCGGCGACGACGAGGAGCAGACTCAGAACACCTTGCGATTTGGAGCTCATCTCTTTTCCTCCCTGCGTGAGTTTCGGACGAGATTTCAATGGAGCCCGCTTGTCTGCTTCGCCGGAGGTCGCCTCCCTTCGCGGAGCTGCCTGCACCCGGGTCTGGTCACGCGATCTGACTCACGACCGGGGCCAGGTCGGCGTCGGTGACCTGCTCGCCGTTCTTCAAGCGTTCCCGCATGACCGCCACCATCCGCAAGATTTCGGGTTCGGAGAGGATCGAGCGGCTTCGCTTGGCGGCGGCCAGAATCTTCTCGATGAAGACCGGAGGCGTTTCGATGCCGCGCGAGGTCAGCCAGTAGCGCACGTTGTGATCGCCGCTCATCGGGCCGATCTCGATGCGCTGCTCGCGCCCGACGAGGCTGGCCGGAACGCCGCAGTAGACCCGATCGGCCAGCCAGCCGTCCTCCATCGAAAGAGCTTTGACGATGGCCGCGGCGTGAACGCCGGTCGAGGTGCGGAACGAGTCGGTCCCCACCACCGGATAGTTGAAGGGGATCGGCGCGCCGCAGGCCTCCGCCACGACCCGGCAGTATTCCGGCAGGCGGCTGAGATCGCGGCGGGAAATGCCCAGCAGGTTGAGGTTGACGAGAAGGATCTCCATCGGCGTGTTGCCCGAGCGCTCGCCGATCCCCAATCCACAGGCATGCACCCGATCCGCCCCGGCTTCGATGGCGACCAGGGTGTTGATCATGTCCAGCCCGCGGTCGCGGTGGCCGTGCCAGTCGATGCCTACCTGGGGGTCGATCTCGTCGCGCACGGAGGCGATGAAACGAATCAGCCGGCGCACGCCGTCGGGAGTGGCGTGGCCCACGGTGTCGGCCACACACAATCGGCGCGCCCCGCAGCGGATGGCCTCGGTGTAGATCTGCCGCAGATGATCGGGTTGAGCGCGCGTGGTGTCTTCGGTCACGAACATGACCGGCAGGTCGTGCCTGACGGCGAAAGTCACCGAGTCCGAGGTCAGCTTGAGCAGGGTCGAAAGGTCCCAGCCCTCGGCGTATTGGCGGATCGGGCTCGAGCCCAGGAAGACGCAGGCCTCGATGGCGACGCCGGCCTCGTGCGAGGCATCGACGATGGGGGCGATGTCGGATTCGAGGGTGCGCGCCGCGCTCTGGGGCTGGATCGACATGTGCTGACGGACGATCTCACGCGCCAGCACCACGACATCCTGCTTGAAACGCTCGCCCGCTCCGCACAGGCCCAGGTCCACCGCGTTGATGCCCAGATCTCGCATCAGGTACAGCAGGTAGACCTTGTCCTGGATCGAGGGATGGGTGATGGACGGCGACTGCAGGCCGTCGCGCAGCGTCTCGTCGGTGATCAGAACGCTGCTCGGGAGAACGGCCGCCTGGTCGGCGAGGTTCCAATCGTGAATCAGCGCGCTTCCTGGCTGGGCGCTCATCGCAACTCCCTCCTGGGGCTGACGGCCGGAAAGGCGGCCAGCGGCGCGTGCGCCGCCTGCCCGGCGACGGCTTTCCGACCGGAGGCGAACGCCGCCAGGTTCGCCTGGCGGTACTTCTGAGGTATGCGGGCATCGAGTGTCTCGAGCCAGACGTCGTGGGGGATGGAGAGCAGCGTCGAGAGGGCGCCCGTCAGCACCATGTTGGCCATGCGCCCGTCTCCATGTTCGCGAGCGAGGCTCGAAGCGGGGAGGATGAGGAGCCGGTAGCCTTTGTCTCGCAGGAAGTCGAAGGCGTGGTGGGGATAGTGTTCGGCGGCGTTGGCGACGGATCCGGGGACGACCTCGTAGTCGTTGGCCAGGACCACGCCGCGCTCCGGATGGGCGAAGGAGGCGAAGCGCAAGGCCTCGAGTTTCTCGAGACCGATGACGACGTCCGCCTCGCCGGGCATCACCGTCGGAGACCAAACCCGGCCGCCGTACCGCAGATGGGTCTCCACGCTCCCCCCGCGCTGGGACACACCGTGGACTTCCGTCTGCTTGACGTCATAGCCGGCGCGCACCGCCGCCAGCGCGGTGACTTCGGCCGCCAGCAGCGTGCCCTGACCGCCGACACCGGCGAAGAGCAAGTTGTAGACCCCGCGTTGATCCATCCAGCCCTCAGACCGTCAGGCGTTCCGGCTCGCCCTGGAGATAGATCGCATCCGTCGGACACACCTGGGCGCAAACGGTGCAGGACGTGCACTCGTCGGATTTGATGAAGGGGAATCCCTCGGCGGTTCGAACGATCGCCGGGCACCACACCTTGAAGCACGCCTCGCACTTGGTGCACAGGCCCTCGTCAACATAGAAGGGCACGCGTGAGGCGTGCTTCATCTCCGGCAGCTGCTGGCACATTCCCTGAGCGATGACCACCGCCGGCCCCGGATGGGCCAGAGCCGATCGGATCGCGCCGCCGACGGCTTTGCGATTCCAGGTGTCGACCGTCTCGACCCGCTCTACGCCGACGGTGCGACACAGCGCGGCCAGGTCGAGGCGGGGCGCCGGCTGGCCATCCAGCCGCTTGCCGGCCGCGGGGTGCGGCTGGCCGCCGGTCATGCCGGTGGTCGAGTTGTCGAGGATGACCAGCGTCATCTGGCTGCCGTTGTACACGGCGTCGATCAGAGCCGGGATGCCGGCGTGCACGAAGGTCGAATCGCCAATGACGGCCACGACCCGCTCATGCCCGGCGCGCTCGAGACCGAAGGCCGTGCCGATGCTGGCGCCCATGCAGAAGGTCGTGTGGGAAGCCTCGTAGGGTGGCAGGGCGCCCATCGTGTAGCAGCCGATGTCCCCGGCGACGGTGACCTTGAGCTGCCGCAGCGTGGAGAAGACCGTTCGATGGCCGCAACCGATGCAGAACATCGGCGGGCGAGGGAGGACGGAGATCTCCTTGCCGAAATCGTCCGGCGGTGACGCCAGCCCGAGCGCCACGCCCAGACGAATCGGTGAGTACTCCCCGATGACGCCGAAACGTTCCTTTCCCTCCAGGTTCTTGATCCCCAGCGAACGCATGAACTCTTCGATGAAGGGCTCGCCCTCTTCGACGACGTACACCACGCCGTGATTCGCGCAGAAATCGGTCAGCATCTTCGCCGGCAGAGGGTGCGTCATGCCCAGGCGGAGCACGCTGGCCTGCGGCAGGACTTCCCGCACGTAGGCGTAGCTGATCCCGCTGGTGACGACGCCCATCATTCGGTCGCCCGGCTCGACTCGGTTGACCGGAGTGGTTTCGGCGTACTCGCGCAGCTCCGCCAGGCGCTGCTCGACTTTCGGCCGCAGCAAACGGCGATAGATCGGCACCGAAAGCCTGCGCGGGTCTGGGGCGAATTCGCGCCGGGGGACTTCCTGCCTCTCACCCAAGGTCACCAACCCCTTGTGATGGGCGAGGCGGGTCGTGGTGCGCAGCATCACCGGAACCTGGAATTTCTCCGACAGGTCGAGGGCCAGGCCGACGAAGTCCTTGCACTCCTGCGCGTCGCTCGGCTCCAGCACCGGCACCTTGGCCATGCGGGCCAGGTAGCGGTTGTCCTGCTCGTTCTGCGACGAATGCATGCCGGGATCGTCGGCCGAGACGACGACGAAGCCGCCGTTGGTGCCGGCATACGGGAAGACCATGAAGGGATCGGCGGCCACATTCAGGCCGACGTGCTTCATCGTCACCAGGACCCGCAAGCCGCCCAGGGCCGCGCCCATGCCTTCTTCGAAAGCCACCTTCTCGTTGGCCGACCACTGCGCATGGACGTCCGGGTAATGGACCAGCGTTTCGAGGATCTCCGTGCTGGGTGTGCCGGGGTAACCTGAAGCGAAGGTGACGCCCGCTTCCCACGCGCCGCGGGCAATGGCCTGATTGCCGAGCAGCAGCTCGCGCTTCATGCCGCTTCCTTCTCACCAAGAGGGTGGGGACGGAGCTCGCCTTCGCCGTCGAGGCCGAGGAGCCGCGCGGCGTTGCCCCCCAGGATCTTGGCTTTTGTATCGTCCTTGAGGGGTAGGCGGAGGATGGCGTCGATATTCCGGCGCAAGTACGGATTGCCCGGCCAGTCGGAGCCATACACGACTTTGTCGGCCAACTCCTCCAGGCGCGGGAAGTAGGTCAGGAGATTGGCTGCGGGGAGCCCCGAGATTTCGAGGAAGACGTTCTCATGCCGGCGAGCCATCCAGAAGGCCTGCTCGTACCAAAACGGACGGCCGGAGTGGGCCATGAGCAGACGGAGACGCGGGAAATCAATGGCGACGTCGTCGAGCAGAAGGGGATCGCCGTACTTGATGCGCGCGCCTCGGAACACCGACGAGCCCGTGTGCACCAGGATCGGAATGCCGAGCGCTTCCGCTCGCGCATACAGCGGATACAGGCGCGCTTCGTTGGGGTAGTGGTACTGGTAGACCGGATAGAGCTTCAGGCCCCGGAAACCCTCCCCGAGCACGAGGCGCTCGAGGCTGGCGGCCAAGTCGCCCTCCATAAAGGGATTCAGGCTGGCGAATGCGATCAGCCTCCCCTTGGGGCCCTCGGCGGGATCGGGCAGCGCGTTGGCCTTGCGCACCAGGTCGATGGTGTATTCGTTCGAAGCCACGCCGGTGGTGATCGGGCTGATCTCGGCCAGGGCCACGGCGCAGTCGATCCCGCCCTCCTGGAGGAAGGCCCGCAGTCCGTGCGGCGTCAGGACCTTCTCCGCCAAAGCGACAAGGTCGCCGTCGTACTGGGTTTGCATGAACTCGAAGATCCAGGGGCGTTCGTGCTCCGGCCGGGATACGTGAACGTGAAAGTCGACGATCACAGGGCCACCACGGAGCGGACGCCCTTGCCCTGTCGCAGGGTATCGAAGGCGTCGTTGATCCTGTCGAGCGGAAAACGGGCCGTGACCAACTCGGTGAGGCGCAGCCGGCCTTCGGCCACCATCTGGATGACTCGCGGGTAGTCGACGGCGCGGCACCCGAGCGATCCCACGATCTCCAGCTCTCGGTACATGGCGCGCCCGCCGTCGAGCCGAAGCGCCTGGTTGGCGAAACCCACCAGCACCAGGCGGCCTCCGGTGCGAAGAGAGGAGAAGGCCGCTTCTTGAGTCGCCGGGAGCCCAATGGCTTCGAAGGCCACATCCGCGCCGCCGTCCGTCAATTGACGGACGGCTTTGTCGACACGGTCGGTGGTGGAGGCGTTGAGGGTCGCCGCCGCCCCGAGACGGCGTGCCCAGTCCAGCTTCTCATCGATCAGATCGACGGCAAGGACGTGGGCCCCGACCGCCGCCGCGATCTGGACGAGGTTGAGCCCGATGCCGCCGCAGCCGAAAACGACGACCTGGTCGCCGGGGCGAACCCGGCCCCGGTTGACCACGGCATGGTAGGGCGTGGTCAGGGCATCGGCGATGATGGCGCCTTCCACGAGGGGAATCGATTCGGGCAGGGGCAGGGCGTCCTTGGCCGGAGCGAGGACGAACTCCGCGTAGCCGCCGTCGACGTTGTTGCCGAACATCACCATGCGCTCGCAGATGTTCTCTCGCCCCTGACGGCACATGGCGCACTGTCCGCAGCCATACACCGCGGGCAGGAGAAGGCGATCGCCGGCCGCCCAACCGTCGACTCCGTCGCCCAGGCTCTCGACGGTCCCCGAGACTTCGTGACCGAGAATGAGCGGAGGCTTCTTGAAGGTGGGAGTGCCGTGATCGAGGTAATGCAGGTCGGTGTGGCATACCCCGCAGGCGGCGACGCGCACCAGAATCTCGCCGCGGCCGGGAGCCGGCGTGGGGACCTCTTGGACGAGCAGAGGTTGGTGGGGAGCGGTGAAGACGGCGGCTTTCATGGGCTCCTCTGCACGGGCAACAAACGACCGGGCGCGGCCGCGGGCTAGGGCTGGCCCCACAGCAGGCCTGCGATCTTCCGGCCGGGAGTTCGGGCCCGGCTTCGCCTACTCGCTCGGGTGGGGGTGACGGAGGCAGGGACGGGCCGAGCGGTTCGGCAGAGGCACCCCATGAAAGAGCTGAGTTCCCTTGGCTTGCATATGCCCCACTTATCGGCATGTCGTCCGAAAAGTGAGACATATGCAGTGTAGCATGAGTCCCACTCGGGTCAACAATGTGAAGCATGTCACAGGTGGATCGTAGGCGCTTCGCGTGGGCTCGAGACGGTCGATCCAGGTCAGGCGACCCGCCCGGTGGTGGGTTCGAAGGCGCACTCGCTGCCGCGTGCCTTAATCTTCCGCTGGAAAGGGCCTCGTCTAGGCCAATTGTCGGGCAGCCGGCGATCCGACGGATGGGCGGAGGAGGGCGATTGACGACGAACGACATTGAAAGTCCGACGAATGTCCTCTTCGCGCCGCCCGAAATGGAACCACGCGGCCCCGATCGAGCGCCGATTCTTGACAGGTCGATTCAGAATGCTATACTCCAAATGTCGCACTTTTCGGACGGTCATCGCACAGACGCGATATGAGCCATCGCCGCTCGATCCGGACCCAGATCCTCATCTTCACGCTCTTCGGGGAATACATCGTCCCCCGCGGCGGGAGCGCCTGGACCTCTGGCCTGCTTCGCCTTCTTGGAATCCTGGGTGTGAGCGAGCGGGCCGCGAGATCGACCCTGTCGCGCATGAGCCGGAACGGGTGGTTGCGCTCGACCCGCAGCGGCCGGCACAGCCGATACGAGATCACCTCGCGTGGTTTGCGCGTGGTGCGCGCCGGCGAAACACGCATCTTCGAGCCGCGTCGGGGAGCATGGGACGGTCAGTGGCACCTGGTTGTGTACTCTGTCCCCGAAGGAAAGCGTCGCCTGCGGGCCCGGTTGCGGGCCCGCCTGGGCTGGCTCGGCTTCGGACGCCTGGCGCCCGGCACATGGGTTTCTCCCACCGACCGCCGCGAGGAAGTGGAGACGGACCTCGACGACCTCGGCGCCCGGCCGTACGCCGTCTACTTCGCCGGTAGCCGGCTGCCGTCGATCCGCAACGGAGAAATCGTCGCCCGCTGCTGGGATTTGAAGAGCCTCAATCGCGAGTACGCGCAGTTCCTCAAACGCTACGATCCGGCCCTGGCCGAGGCTCGCACCGCCTTCCACCGTGGAAACGGTCTCAGCCCGGCGGAGTGCTTTCGACGACGCTTCTGGCTGACCCTGGACTACTCCCAGTTCCCACGCCGCGATCCCAATCTCCCGTCCCCGCTGCTCCCGCCAGATTGGATGGGGACGCGCGCCGCGCAGGTTTTCGGTGAGTACCACGATCTGCTTCGGGACGCCTCGGAGGGCTTCGTCACTTCGGCCCTCCGGCTCGATCCGGCCGACGCCGTGTCGTCAATGGCCGCGTGAGGTCGCTCATGGACATGACGGAGTTTGCCAACGCCTCGGGAGACTACCAGCAGGTTCGGTACGAGGTCCGCGACTGGACGGCGCACATAACCATCGACCGCGAGTCGGCTTACAACGCCTACAGCACCCGAGCCCTGGTGGAGCTGGCGCACGCCTTTCGGCGGGCGTCCTTCGATGATCGGGTGGCCGTGATCGTCTTCACCGGAGCGGGCAAGCGCGCCTTCTGCACCGGCGGAGATGTCAAGGAATACGCCGCCACGTACACCTCGCGGCCGCGTCACTATTGGAAGTACATGGTGCTCTTCGGGGGCTACATCGAGAGCATTCTCAACACCGGCAAGCCGGTCATCGCCCGCTTGAACGGTATGGCCGTCGGCGGCGGCAACGAATCTCACCTGGCGTGCGACCTGTCGGTCATGGCCGAGCACGCGTACCTCAAGCAAGTGGGAACGAGCGTCGGCAGCGTCGCCGCCGGAGGAGCCACGCAGTGGCTCCCGATCGTCGTCGGCGACCGCCGGGCGCGCTACATGCTCATGACCAACCGACCGATCCCGGCGCATCAGGCGCTGGAATGGGGGCTCGTCAACGAGGTGGTCCCGTCCGTGACCCATGACGGGAAGTTCGTCGAGGGCGCCACGCAGGAGCAGATCGACCAGGCGCAGCGCGGGCAGGGAGGCTACGCCATCGATCTCTCGCGATTGGATGAGGCGGTGGGGGCCCTGTGCCGGGAGCTGATCGAGAAGTTTCCTGAATGCATGCGCTACACCAAGCAGCACGTCAACTTCTGGAAGGACATGGCCTGGCATCAGACCATCGGCCACGCCCGGGACTGGCTCTCCACCCA
>DASSGB010000236.1:0-20900 GCA_035693825.1 Anaerolineales bacterium | reverse complement strand
ATCTTTGGCCACGGCGAAGGTGAACGCCCACACCTGCCCCTCGCGACGCACCAGGTAGCTCAACTGCCAGGAGACCTGGTCCCCTGCGGCGATTTCAAGGATGACGCGACCCGTATCCTGGTCGCGGAAATGCACGACGTTCCTCTCGATGACGGTCGCGATCGTCGTTGGACGGGCTGAATTCGCGATCCAGGTTTCCACATACCGGGCCATCGTCCGGTCCACGGGCACATCTCGAACCGTGACGGTGACGACCGACTCGCCGGCCGGGTCGACGGCCAGCAGCGCGTAAGCCGCAGGGTCGGCGCGCACCAGGTCGGCCAGCCATGCGTAACGAGGCAGGCTGCCGGCCAAGTTGGTCAACTCCTCGGTGCGGGCGGCCGGATCGCCTCCGAAATACGTCGCCGGTAGCTGCAGCTCGACCTGATGACCCGAGATGCGGACCCAGCCCGGAATCGGGGACGGCTTTCCGTCCCAGGTAGGAGTCCACACTGGAGGTAGGGTGAGGATCGTGGGGGCGACGACGTTGCCCAGGACCGTCGGCGTCGCCAACGGATCGCAGGCCAGTACGGCTGTGGCCAGCGGCACCAGGACAGCCAGAATACGCGCCGCGGTCTTCACCCCGTCTCCTGACATGCGGTGCCTAGTGCCCGTTCGGCCACATGGCCTTCAGGAAGCCGCCGATATCGACGGCCTCGCGCGGGCCGACCATGATCTGCCACCCGGGGAGCTCCTCTTCCAACTCGCCCGAGAGCACCGCCACCTGCCCGGGAATGATCACGCGCTTGTGCCCGACCTTCTCACCGACTCCGGTTCCCTTGACGGCCTTGCCGATTCGCTCGGCGTCGAACTTGCCCGCCGCCCAGGCCGTCAGCACACTCATGCCCTCGGCGTCGGTGACCACCAGCCAGGCCGGCCAGCCGGAGCCTTCCACCTCGTTGGCGACGGCGAAGTAGGTGATGGAGAAGTTCGTGGTGACGAGAATCGGCGCCTTGGCGTCGGGGGTGTTGATCTCGTACACCCCGGGCTGAACCTGGATCGGTTTCTGCGGGTCGGTGTAGATGTTCTGCCGCAGCACGAGCAGCGGGTACAGCGACGCCGGGTCGAACGACTCGAGCACGACCAGCGCGCCGTACTTGGCGATGTGCTGTGCGGCGAGCAGGACTTCGTCGGCTTTGCCTCCCGCACCGGGGAAGGTGATGACGGGATAGCCCAGCGGTCGGAAGGTCTTCTTCAGCGCCAGGCGCCGCATGTGCGTCAGGTTGTGCAGCGAATCGCGGTGAGCGGCGACCATCGGATCGAGGACGAGGTCCTCCAATCCTGCCTTGACCAGCTGCGGCGTGAGGTCGGCCAGCGCCTCCAGACTCTCGGCGCGCAGGGCCAGGGGAACTTTGGCGGCCTTGGCGACTTCCGCCATCGCCTGCCAGTTGTCGGGAGTCGCGGCGTGGATCAGCGGCTGCCGATCGGCGCACGCCTCGAGCCCGGCCTTCGCCAGATCGGGCGTGGGCGCCATCAAGATGATGGGCTTCTGGCTCGCGCCGGCGACGGCCGCCACGGCGGCCTTGTACTTCGCCGGATCACCCGAGGCGGCTTCGACGGCGAATCCGTCCAGGCCCAGGCTGATGCCGACGTAGTCGGCGCGGTAGGCATCCGCCTCGGTCACGCGAGCCTTCAACGCATCAAGGTCTTCGGTGTCCTTGACGTGCAGGAACAATCCCGGGCGATGGAAGAAGGTTTTCTCATGGCGGAAGAGGACGGTCTCGTTGCCGACCTCGATCTTGGCCGCATCGCTTCCCAGCCGGACCAGGCGGATGGGCGGCGCCGAGGCTGCTTCGAGTTTGTTCTTGGATTCCTCGGTGACATACGGGCACGCCTTGAGCTCGGCCTGCTTGGCGGCCAGCTTCATGGCGAAGGCCAGGCAGGTCGGGAAGCCGCACTCCTTGCAGTTGGTCTGCGGGAGGAGTTTGTAGATTTCGAGTCCGGTAAGAGGCATGTTCGAACCTCCAGATCCCAATCCGCACGGGGTAGGGGCACGGCCACACCTGCCCTGGCGGGCGGTGCCAGGGTGGCGTGCCCCTACGTCCGCGATGTCAGGCTGCTCTCAGATCGTCGATCAGCGCCCGCACGCGCTTCAGCGTCGTCGGGTGCCGCAGGACCATCAGGTTGGCCCCGCTGAGAATCAAGGCTGTGGCCGTGACGGCCTCCCAGTTCAGCGCGCGTCGTTCCCAATCGCCCCAGGCAGACGGCACGCCTTCGCCCACGCGCGATTCCTTCACCTTCCAGGCTTCCTCGCCCGGGTTGACCATCATCGGCTGCTGGGTCATGCTGTCGCCCTGCAAAGCCGCCAGCCGCAGTCGCTCCATGACCGAGTAGCCGTACTCGATGCCGTAGCCGAGGGCGCCCGTCGTCGGATCCATCACGATGCGTTCGAGGGGCATGCCCATGTCGTGGATCAGGATGACCAGCTGCTTGGACAGGTTGACATCCATCGGTGTCTTGGACTGCACCAGGTGGTCGTTGGCCAGGGCGGCGGCCACGATCGTCCGGTAGTTCTTGTCCTCGCAGATTCCGATCAGCGCCTTCTCGCCCTTGGCCTCCTCGGCCGCGGCCACGATGAGCTCGTTGTCGAGATCGGCCTGGCCCGGGCCGACGACGGCGATGGGCAGCCCCGTGGCGTTCAACACCTTGCGCACGACGGCTCGGGCGTTGGCGGCGTCGTTCTTCGAACCGTCGGACTTGGTGGCGCTCAGCACCAGGTAGATCAGATCGGCGCCGGCGGCCTCGGCCGCCCGTGCCCAGTCGCCCGGATCCTGCATGGCTTCGCCCCACGCGGCGTAGAGCAGCGGCGACCAGTCGTCGGGCTTCCGATCGCGGATTTCGACGGCCAGCGCCGCCCGATGGGGCAGGCTGCCTTCGTAATCAAGGTAAGGAAGTGCCGTGTCGCCGCCGAGGGTCAGGCTGCGAGCGCGCGTTCCGCCCTGGTCTTGGGTGGCGCCCAGGGCGACCGTGCGCACGACGCCGGCGGATTTCTCTTTGGGGATTTCAATCGGCATGGTATGACTCCTGCCCTCACCCCCGTTTCCCCATCTCCCTCCGCTGCGCTCCGGGACCTTTGGCCGCTCAGCGAAAGAGGGGGCCAGGAGGTGAGGGTCACGCGTCTTACATCAGAGGCGGCATCGAGAGGGCCGGATGCCCCTTCTCGGTGACATACTTCACGGTGCCTTCCACGTCGGTGGCGACGCGATCGTCGGCGATCTTGTCGATCAGGTCGGGATCGCCTTCGCGGACGGCCACCTGCTTGAGCTGCTCGGCCATCTGCTCCTTGAGCACCGACGACATCCACACCACGCGCTTGAACCCGCCGTCGGCCGAGAGGAACTTCGGGCTCAGGATGTAGAACTTGCCGTGCCCCATGACGCCCGGGGTCTGCAGCCCGCCGCCGGCGACGCCGGCCAGGGTCGAGAAGGTCATGCCGGCCGGAGTCATGCTGGTGTCCTCGCGGCTGACGATCATCACCCCGTTGGCCTCGGGAATGACCATGCAGATGCACTCGAAGCAGCCGCAGGCGGTCATCGGGTTCTCCATGATCGAGTACATGGAGACGTCGCTGACCTGCTGATGGCTCGCCCCGTAAGCGAATTCGGTCACGCCGCTGAAGTAGCCCTTGACCGAATCCAGCACCTGGGCCTTCTTGATCGGCTGGTTGGGGCCGGTGGGGTTGATCTGGTTGGAGGCCTTGCAGTCGAGCCAGTTGTAGGCGCCGCACAATCCCAGCCGCTCCGGGCTGATGATGCACACGTGATTGGGCGCAAACGACTGGCACAGCGTGCACGAGTAGAAGGTGTCGACGCTTTCATCGACCATCGACCCGATGCGGACGTTGCGCTCCTCGTAGGCCACGCGGGCTTTCGCCAGCCACTCGGCGTGCAGGGCCGGATCGGTGACGATGGTCACCTGCACCTTGTCGACGATGCTGCCGAAATCGTCGTGGAAGCGCGCGTGCAGGATGTCGCCGAAATGCTTGAGGTTGAAACCCTTGTCGGCCGGGCCGTTGCCGATGCGGATCCAGGCGATGTCGCGCTGG
The DNA here is from genome assembly GCA_035693825.1 of Anaerolineales bacterium. GTDB lineage: Bacteria > Chloroflexota > Anaerolineae > Anaerolineales > E44-bin32 > MGOM01. Next base: position 16,816 of record DASSGB010000236.1, on the reverse strand, counting down.
CCGATGTGCTGGATGCCGGAGGCGCCGTTGATGAAGTAGTGGATCTGGCGCTCCAGCACCGGCTCGAAGTCTTTCTCCATCTTGCGGCCGGCCACGCGGACGAGGATGCCCAGGTCCATCGCGCCCTGGGCTTCGACCGACTCGAACCCGGGCCCGATGACCTCGATCTTGCCGTCTTCGACCTTGTCCAGGTCTTCCATGAACAGGTACTCGAAGGCCCGGCTCTTCTTGCCGCCGAATTCGACTCGCATGTCGTTCTTGCGGACGACCTCGCCCTCGAAGGCCGAGCCGTACGGCACCGGGATGGGCACGTCGGTGACCTTGACTTTGACGCCGCGCACCTCGATGCACTTCTGCACCAGACGCTCGGCGCGCTCCAGATCGTCCTTGCCGGGGATCTCGTTGAAGGGCATCGACACGACGTGCTCGTAGGTCGTGACGCCCGTCGGCAGGATCTCGGGGATGATCGTGTCGGCCACCACCGGGAAGCCGAAGTTGATGGCCCCGGCGGCGGTGGCGTACTTCAGATCGTCGACCTCGCCCAGCGCCAGGACGAAGGCGAAGACGCGGTTCTTGTTGTAGAGCAGGATGTCGCGGGCCTGGCCGCCCTTCATCCCGCCGAAGGTCAGGGCCGAACGCACGGCGAAGCCCAGGGCGTAGATGGCCGAGACGGTGTCGGTGCCGAAGGGCACGGTGTACGTGTCGTATCCGAGCTCGACGCCTTCTTCCTGGAGCTGGTGGATGATGCTGCGACCGTTCACATTGCCGCACAGGAAGGTCAGGATGTTGCGGCGCTGCAGCTCGCGCACGATCTTGACCGCCACCTCGTTCGACTTGGCGCAGCCGACGATGGCGGCGAATCCCGGCATGCGCCCGTCGACGAGCTGGATGCCCCACGAGCGGAGCTGGATATCGTCGATCGGTCCGTTGAGGTGGCCGTTTCCATTGGCGGCCGAGTCGGCGCCTTCGTCCGGACTGGTGAAGGCCGTGCCGCCGGCCAGGTGGAAGCCGGGCAGCCGCTCAGGCTGCGTGCCGTAGGCGAAGCGCAGGGCGCTGATGGTCTCTTCGGCCAGAAGAGTCGCCATGCCGCTGTCGAGCGTCTCGCCCAGGTAAGGCGTCCAGCGGCGTTCGGGCGGGACGGGATGCAGCAGGCGGCGCGCCTCCTCGACGACGGGCTGCAGCTCACCGATCTTGGTGACCTCGCGCCCGGTCATGCCCAGGATGAGCGGCAGATGGTAGGCGGTGTTGGGGAAAGCCACGGCCGTGTCGGCGCCTTTCTCACTGAGCGCACGCTGCAGCATCGTCTCGGCTTCTTCGACGATGACGTTGGCGCCGCGGATGGCTCGGGTGGCAATATAGCGGGACATGCTAGCCCTCCAGTCGCTTGGGGGTGTGGGTCAGCTGAGAGTTGTTCGGCTTCACCCCCCCGGCCCCCCTCGCCGCGGCGACCACGAGTTCCTCGTGAAGGTGGCTTGCGGAGAGGGGGGACAAGGGGGTGGGGCAGGCAGTGTGCACGCCGACCGATCCAGTCACGCCACCGGCGTGCCGTACAGCGCCTCGGCCCGCGCTTCAGGGCTGAGCTTTTCGAGGTCGAGTTCGAGCATGCGCGCATCCCCGCTTCGTCCGAAGCGACCGGGCTCGTAGGCCGGCAGCTTCAGCGCGGCGCGTTTCTTGTCGATGTGCTCGAGAATGCGGCGGACCATCTCGTCGGCTTCCTCGATGAATTCGATCTTGCCGCCGACTTTGGCCTCCCAGCCCTTGCCCAGGATGTCCGTGACTTCCGGGCTGCCTTCGACGGGATTGTTGACGCCCATGATCACGTAGGCCCCGGAGGCGGCGGCATACGAGGCGATGGCCAGTGCCTTTTCACTCATCCACTCGGGAGCGATGCCGACGGCAGGCACTTCGCTGATGTCCTCCCCCAGGCCGCCTTCCTCGACGATCTGCGACAGGACGGTCAGGATGCGGGTGTTGTCGACGCACGAGCCCATGTGCAGGACCGGCGGCATGCCGGTGGCTTCGCACACCTCGCGCAGACCCGGGCCGGCCTTGTCCATGGCTTCGCCCAGCAGGTAACCGTACTTGCCGCTGGCGATCGCCCCGCATCCCGTTTCGACGAAGAGGATGTCGTTCTTGAGCAGCTCGCGCACCAGGTAGTCGTGGGTCGCGTCCTGTGTCGTGCGCGGGTTGTTGCAGCCGACGTCGGCCACCACGCCCCGGATGCGGCCCGACATGATGGCGTCGTTGAGCGGCCGGAAGGAGGAGCGGAAGCTGCCGCCGAGCATGTAGTTGATGTACTCGTGCGAGAAGCCGGGGACGACGTCCGAGCGGACGTCGGGAATGTGCGCCTCGCCCCGGTTGGGGTAGTTGTCGATCGCCTTGCGGACGATCTCCTTGGCGATGTCCAAGGCGCGGTGCTCATCGAATTCGATGTGAGTGGCACCGGTGATCTTGACCTTGGGGGAGGTGGTGATGATCTGCGTGTGGTACCGCCCGGCCAGCTTGGGCAGCGCCTGCATGATGCACTGCACGTCGACGACCATGGCCTCCACCGCGCCGGTCATCAAGGCCAGCTCCTGATGCAGGAAGTTGCCGGCGGAGGGGACGCCCTGGCGCATCAATGTCTCGTTGCTCGTGCAGCAGATGCCGGCCAGGGTGATGCCCTTGGCCCCCTTCGATCGCGCGTACTCCATCAGCTCAGGATCGCTGGTGGCGGCCAGGATCATCTCCGACAGCGTGGGCTCGTGGCCGTGGACGATGATGTTGACCTCGTCCTGCTTGAGCACGCCCAGGTTGACCTGCGAGACAAGCGGGCTGGGGGTTCCGAAGAGGATGTCGGTCAGATCGGTGGCGATCATCGACCCGCCCCAGCCGTCGGCCAGCCCGGCGCGCATGGCCTGATCCAGGATGTGCTCGGGATCCTGGTCGTCGCCCATATGCGTGCGGTGCAGCACGTCGACGATTTCGCGGTCGATGCCGCGCGGCACGAGCTTGTGCTTGCGCCACAGCTCCTGCCGCTTGGCGGGCGCGCGGCGGACGGGGAAGATTTCGCCGGTCTGCTGGCCGAACTGTTCGAGACATTTCTGCCCGACTTCGAGGGCCACATCGCCGATGGGCCGGCCTTCGCTGGGCACGCCGAGCTCTTTGGCCAGCTTCTTCAACTTGAAGGGATCGCGAATGGTGTATCCCTGGGCCTCGCCCTTGGCCGCCGCGATCAGCGTCAGGGCCAGATCGCGGCCGTGATCGGAATGCGAGGCCGATCCGGCGGCCACGGCTCGGGCGAAGTTGCGGGCGGTGATGGTGTCGGCCGTCGCGCCGCAGACGCCCGTCTGGCCGTCCTTGACCAGGCGGCAGGGGCCCATGTAGCACACCCGGCAGCACATGCCTTCGGCGCCGATCGGGCAGGGGGCCATCTGCTCGGCCCGGCTGAAGGCCGTCTCGATGCCCTGCTCGTCGGCCATGGCCAACAGGATCTGCGCCGCAGGATCGATCGAGCGTTCTTGGGGAGTGCGGCCTTTCTTGCTACGCTCAGGGGGCATGTCAGTTCTCCTCCGTCAACTCGGTCGGTCAGGATGGATGGAGCGACAAGTGGATGGTTGCCGCGGGCCGTGCCGCCGCGGGGAAATTGGGTGGGATGTGCGCCCGTCGTTTCGCCCCGGAAACCCTCCACCAGTGAAATCACGCCGCCGGCGCCGCCCCGATATCGTCGGAGGTCTCGCTCCGGCCGTGGGGACGGAGATACGCCGGCGGAGTCAACTCGCCGGCGATCTCCTCGTGCAGCGCCTCTTTCATCAGGTTGCCGGACACATGCATCAAGGTGTCGTGGTAGTCCGCGTCCTGGTTCATGCTGGCCAGGCAGGGAAAATGGTGATGGAGCATGCCGGCCGCCTCGAGCGCCTCGTCCACCGGCACGCCGACCAGGCCTTCGGCCACATGCTGTCCGCAGCCGCACGCGGAATCGCGTTCCACGTCGATGGTGGCGATGCGGCCGGCGCGCGTCGTGACCTTGAAGCGCGGCCGTCCAAAACGAGCGGCGAAATGCCGAATGAGCGGATCGTGGTATTCGGCGGACAGCGGCCGCGCCCCGACGGTGGACTCCGTCAGAGAGCAGAAAGGCTTGGGAAACACCACCGGCACATCCATCGCCTCGAGCCAGCGCCGAACCTGGCCAACCAGGCCGGCGGGCAGGGATTCGTTGCGATCGATCGGCGCGATGACCGCCCGAGCGCCCGAACGCCGGACGATATCGGGCACGAGCTGCGCCAATCCGGGAACTTCGCCCAGAGCCAGCACTAGGTCCGCGCGCGGCAGCGCCTCCGGCAGGTACTCATCCGGGTCATCGACCACCGGCGGCAGACGCCGCGGCGCGGCCCAGGCCTCCACCTGCCAATCGTCGGGGGCGTGCGCCTTCACATTGGCCGCGATCCGATCACCCCAAAGTCCTTGGGTGACGGCGAGGACGCGAAACGGCTGGCCTGTGACCATTTCAGGCGCGGTTTCCATTCCCTCCCCAGGGTTGGCCTTCCTTTAGATACTCTCGGAATCGCAAAGGCCTCCGCAGTGGGGAAAGTCACCCGTTGGCCCGTCCAAGCGTCCCCATAGTGGGGATTTGCTACCAACCAAGTCCGAATAGCCTTTCGCGCGGGCGACGAGGCGCTTCCGACACGCATCTGGATGGGGCCAGCCTCGCTCGGGCCGCGAAGCCCCGGCGGGCGCCTCGGGCTCGCCTGCGGATGGAATCGTCCTCGACGACGGCGGTGTTTTCGAGGATGCGCCCCAACATTCCGCGGGCCCACGGTCCAAAGCCCGTCTTGAAAGGAGATGTGACGAGACCCGGACGGTGACAATCGGCAGGGGAGCCGGCTCGCCCTGCTCGCTATAGTTGTAGACGCACAACATGCGCGCCTCTCCTGTCTCTCAATGGCCGTCACCTGTGCGCGCCGGGCTGGCGCGCACCTCGCTCACCTCCCGGTTGGTGGTGACCTTCGTGGGCGTCGTGCTGGTGACCATCGTGGCCGGCGCCGTGCCGGCCTACGTCCTGTTCCGCGGCGAGCTCGAAAGACAGATGTGGAATCAGGTCGAGGCCGGAGGCCATGTGGTCGGCGCCTCGCTGGTCGAGGACCGAGCACGCCTCCAGGAATTGGTGGGCACTCTGGCGGAGAGGCCGACGCTTCGTGCGCTGCTGGCTCAGGGACGCCCATCAGCCGTGGCGGACTACATCGATACCTTTCGCCGCGGCGTTGGCCTGGACTTCGTGCTGATTCGGGATGCGTCGGGCTCCCTGGTGACCACCCAACCGCCGGGAAGTCCGGTCCCTGCGAGCGGTTTCAGTGTGTCGAACGGGGCTCTCGTCCTGGCGGCAAGCCAGGTTTTGGAATCGGACTCGTCGCGTTTCACCGTGTCGGGAGGCCTGGTCATCGACGACGCCTTTGCCGTCCACCGGGCGGAGACGACCGGACTGGAACTGAGCTTCCTCGTCGGGGGAAACCGCGTCGCCACCAGTCTGGATGCGGAACAACTTCCGGCGCGGTCGGATCCGGCAGGTGAGGGCGGGAAGCGCATCGAGATCGCCGGTCGCCAGAGTCTTCTTCTTGGAACCTGGGTTCCCCTTCAGAATGACGCCGGCGACACCGTCGCCGTCTTCGAAGTCGGCCTGCCGACCGATGATCTGGCGGGAGCCGAGCGGCGTTGGCTGGCTTCTCTGGCGGTCGGCGCGTTGCTGCTCCTCCTCGGCGGCACCGGCCTCGCTCTGGGGATCAGCCACCGCCTGACGTACCCGCTTCGCCAACTCACGACCTCGGCGCTCAAGATGAGTGCCGGGGATCTCGAAACGCCCGTGCCGGTGCCCGTGGATCCGCCGGAGATCGGAGCACTGGCACGTTCCCTCGAGCAAAGTCGCGCCCATCTCCAAGAGAGCCTCGGTCGACTCAAACGTCAGAAGGATTGGTCGGACACGCTCCTGCGGTCCATCGTGGAAGGCATCGTTACCGTCGACGCCGAGGGCAAGGTGACTTCCTTCAGCCCGGCGGCGGAAAGGATCACCGGCTGGCGGGCGGATGAAATCGTCGGCGGACGCATCGACGGGCTGGTGCGAACCGCCGACGGAGATCCCTTCAGCGAAGAAGTTCCACACCCGGGCGGCAAGCGAACGGTGAGAGTGCTGCACCGAAGCGGACGGCCACTGACTCTGGCCGCCACAGCCGCCTCGGTTGGATCGCCGGATGGCGGATCCGCTCAACTGGCCCTGGTGCTGCGAGATATCACCGAGGAGGAATCGGTCCAGAGCCTGCGCTCGTACTTCCTGGCCAACATCTCGCACGAGTTTCGCACGCCGCTTTCGGCCATCAACGCCTCGGTCGAGCTGCTGCTCGAGAATCTGGGGAATCTGGACTCCAGCGAGCTCGCCGAACTGCTGGACTCGATCTACCGCAGCGTCACCGGCCTGCAGACTCTCATCGACAATCTGCTGGAAAGCCTGAGTATCGAAGCAGGCCGCTTCACCGTCCGGCGCCGGCCCACGGACCTGCCGGCGGTGATCGAGGAGGCGGCGCGCGTCATGCGCCCGCTGCTCAATCGGCGCGGCCAGGAATTGAGGATCGAGGTGCCCGAAGGGATGGCGCCCCTGTGGATCGACCCGATGCGCATCACCCAGGTGCTGGTCAATCTGTTGTCCAACGCCAGCAAGTACAGCCCGGTCCAGGTTCCCATCCTGCTTCAGGTGTATGCGCCGGAAGGCCAGCGGGTTCGGGTGCAGGTGGCGGATCGCGGCGAGGGCATTCCCCGGGCCGAACGCGAAAACCTCTTTCGGCGCTTCGTGCGCCTGAGCGTTTCCGAATCGCCCCAATATGGAATCGGCCTGGGATTGTCGGTGGTGAAGGCGATCGTCGAGGAGCACGGCGGCGAAGTCGGGGTGGAGGAACGGCCCGGTGGGGGGTCCATCTTCTGGTTCAGCCTGCCGCTGGAACGGGGGCGAGGGTGAAGGCCCTGATTGTCGACGACGATCTGGCGCTGGCCGACGTTCTGGCCTTCACCATGCGCCGCGCCGGCTACGAGGTCCTGCTGGCCCACGACGGCCTGGCGGCGCTCGAGCGCTGGCGCGAGGGCGCGCCCGACCTGGTGATTCTCGACTTGAATCTTCCCAAGCTCGACGGCCTCAAGGTGTGCCGCCAGATTCGCTCGGAGTCGGACACGCCGGTCATCATTCTCAGCGTTCGGGGTGAGGAGGACGATGTCGTCAAGGGGCTCGAGTTGGGCGCCGACGATTACGTCGTCAAACCTTTCTCCCCGCGCCAGCTCATCGCGCGCGCCGAAGCCGTCCTTCGGCGCGCCAAGACCTCGCCCCTCTCGCCCGCACCGCTCACGGCCGGCGGGTTGACTCTCGACCCGGCGCGGGGCGAGGTCCTGCGCGGCCGGGAGCTTGTGGCGCAGCTCACCCGCCAGGAGTGCAGGCTCCTGGAAGTCCTGATGATGAACAAGGGCCAGGTGCTGACCGCCGACAGTCTCATCGACGGTGTGTGGGGCTCCAGCGGAGGCGATCGGGCGATGCTGAAGCAGCTCGTCTATCGGCTTCGCCGCAAGGTAGAGGCCGATCCGTCGAGCCCGGCCTTTGTCAAAAGCGTCGCCGGGGTCGGCTACGTGTTCGAGGCCGAGGCGTAGAGGCTAGCTGGCCCTCACCCCTGTCCCCTCTCCCGCGTAGCGGGAGAGGGGCGCTGATCCCTTCCCACTTCAAAGCTTTCCGGTCGCATCAAAACGGAGCTACTCGGGGAACCCGTAGCCGCGTGATCTGTTTCCCCTCCTTCCCCGCGGGAGAGGAGCGCTGATTCTTCGCGTGTCCTGTCCCTTAGGCCACATCGATGTCGTTCCACTCGAATGAAGCCAACCCCGCCAGTCCTGCCCCCTCTCTCCGCTCCGGTGGCCGAAGGTCCCCGAAGGGGAGAGAGGGGGCAGGGGTGAGGGTCACCCCGGGCATTTCCCATCTGATTGCTCTGGCTTTCTGTGACCAACCTGTGACCACGGTTTGACCGGCGGCGTGACGCCGCGCGCCTACATTCAGGCTGGGAGAGGGGCCCAAAGCAGATCGCAGCGGGCTCGCGAACAGAAGGAGGTCGAGATGATAAGCGTGATGGATCTCGTCCGGAAGATGCGAAGCCCGGAGAGCAAGCTCGTCCTCGAGGCGGTGGAGGAGCTGCGCGCCCGGAACTGGCTGGAGGACGGATCGCTGAGGGGCGTCGTGCTGTGCCATGCCCACTTGGAACGCGCCGACCTGTGCAAGGCCAACCTGGCCGAGGTGGATCTGCATCAGGCTCACCTGCAAGGCGCCGATCTCAGCATGGCCAAACTCATCGGCGCCAAACTCACCCGGGCCAACCTGGAGGGGGTCAACTTCAGCGCCGCCGACCTCAGCGGAGCTGATCTCTTCAAAGCCGATATGCGCGATGCCAGGAACCTGAGCCTCGATCAGCTTTCGAAGGCCAAGCGCCTGAGCTTCGCCACGATGCCCGACGGCACACCTTACGACGGACGCTTCAACCTGCCCGGGGATCTGGACCTGGCGCGCTGGGGAAAGGTCGACGTCAACGACCCGGCCGCCATGGCTTACTTCCTGGGTGTGTCCCTGGAGACGTATCTGCACGGCCAGGGGCGGGAGGAATTGGCGGCGTCGCTTGCCTGAGTTGAGAAGCGCGTGCGGAGGCCCAGCGCGGCCTCGCCGCGCGCCATGGAGGAAGGGATGCTGATCGCCATCCTTGTGCTGATCACCCTGGCGTTCGCCGTCCAGGCGCTGCGGGCGCGCCGTTTGCTGTTCTCGGCGTTGTGGCTGGCGGGCGCCAGCGCCGCGCTGGCCACGCTCATCTATCAACTGGGCTCGCCCGAGGTGGCCGTGATCGAGCTGAGCGTCGGCGCCGGCCTGGTCACGGTGCTTTTCGTCTTCGCCATCAACGTCGCCGGCGAGGAAGAGCTGCTCGGGCCGACGGTGGTGCCGATCTGGGCCGGCGGCACGCTCGTGCTTGTGGCCTCGGTCCTTCTGGGCATGCTGGTGTTCCCGGCGCCGACCACGGCGGCCCCGGCGAGTGAGGCCACGTTCGCCCAAACGCTGTGGCAAGCCCGCGGACTGGATGTCCTGATTCAGATGGTGCTCATCTTCGCCGGCGTGCTGGGCCTGTTGGGCCTGCTGGCGGAGGCCGGCGCACCGCTGGATCACTCGGTGGCCCGCGCTGTCGCCGCCGAGCGCGAGCGTGAGCTGCAAGTCCTGGAGCGGACTTCCCAGGAGTCCGCTCCGCGTGAGGAGGTGCGCGTGTGACCGACTCGGTGATCACCACCGGCCTGGTGGGCCTCATCGGCCTGCTGGCCATCGGCCTGTACGGGCTGCTGTTCAGCCGGCATCTGATCAAGCTGGTGGTCGCGCTGCAGATCCTGGTGAAGGCGGCCGTGCTGGGGCTGGTGCTGGCCGGCACAGCCAGCGGTCGAATCCAGCTGGCCCAAAGCCTGGCCATCACCGTGATCGTGGCCGACACCGTTGTGGCGGTGATCGGCCTGGCGCTGGCGGTTCAGGTGCGCCGCCACATCGGCACTCTCGATGTGCGCGACCTCTCGCAGTTGAGAGGCTAGATCATGACCACGACTTTGATCCTTCTGACGATCGGCCTGCCGTGGCTGGGGGCGATCCTCGTCTGGCTGGTCGGCGACGCTCGACCGCGCCTGCAGCACGCGCTGGCCGTCGTCTTCTCAGCCGCGGCGGCCGTAGCCTGCGTGTTCCTCATCCCACGAGCGGCGGAGGCCGCGGCGATCCGCTTGCCGCTGGGGGCCGTGTTCGGAGAACTCAGCCTCGTGCCGGATGGTTTGGGCGTCTTCCTGTCCGCGGTGGCAACCATCGTCGGCTGCCTGGCGGTGATCTTCTCCGTCGATTACATGCGCGGCGAGGCTCAGCTCGGCCGCTACTACGCGCTGGTGCTTCTGTTCATCGGCGCCATGGCCGGGCTGGTTCTCTCGGGCAGCCTGCTGGTGATGTTCGTCTTCTGGGAGGTCACCGCGCTCTGCTCGTATGCGCTGATCTCCTTCCACAACGATGACCCCGTGGCGGTGGCGGGTGGGATCAAGGCTTTGATCGTCACCCAACTCGGCGGCATCGGCCTGTTGGCGGGAGCCCTGCTCGGATACGCCGCGTTCGGAACGTACGACATTCGGACGTTCATCGAACAGGCGCCGGGTCTGCCTCCGGCGATCCTGTCCTTGGCGGCCTTCGGCTTCCTGGCCGCCGCCGCCGCCAAGTCGGCTCAGGTCCCGTTTCACACCTGGCTTCCCGATGCGATGGAAGCCCCGACTCCCGTCACCGCGCTCATTCACGCTGCGACGATGGTCAACGCCGGCGTGTATCTCCTGGCGCGTTTCTACCCCGCGTTCGAGTCCGTGCCGGGATGGAAAACGGCGGTGGTTGTCGTCGGTCTGCTTTCGGCCGTGCTGGCCGGGCTGATGGCGATCGTTGCAGCCGATCTGAAACGTGCACTGGCGTATTCCACCGTCAGTCAACTGGGTTACATGGTGTACGCCGTCGGAGTTGGCGGCGTCTTCGCCAGCCAGTTCCATCTGATGAGCCACTCGCTGTTCAAGGCCCTGCTCTTCCTGGCAGCCGGCGCGGTCATCCACGCCGTCGGAACAAGGGAGCTGCGCAAGATGGGCGGCCTGGGCAAGGCGATGCCCTTCGTGCGGGCCGCGTTCGTCATCGGTTTCCTCGGACTGGCGGGCCTGCCCCTGGCCAATGGCTTCATCAGCAAGGAGCTCGTCCTCGAAGAGGGGCTGGCGGGCGGCCCCGGCTGGGCTTACGCCGCGATGCTCGCCTGCGCCGGATTGACGGCCCTCTACGGCGCTCGACTGGTGGGGATGGTCTTCTATGGTGAACGCCGAGGGGACGGGAAGGTTCACGACGCACCGGTTGCCATGCGGATGGCGCTCGGCGCGCTGAGCCTGGGCACGGCCACCTCCTGGCTTCTGGTGGGGCCGTTCGCGCGCATGTTGGCTTCGACTCTGCCACTGCATGAGATCCACGTGGCCGGTACGTGGGAGTTCGTCGAGGAGATCGTGACCGCCCCGGCGACGTGGCTGGCGCTGGCCGTCGTGCTCTTCGGCTTGGCGCTGTGGCGGCTGAGGGATCGACTGACCGGCCTGGCCGATGCCCTTCGAGTTCCCGCGGGATGGGCGCGGCAGGGTCTTGGATTTGAGTGGGCCAATCGTCAAATCATCAACGGCATCCAGGGCGCGGCCGTCGGGCTGCGTCGGTTGCAGACAGGCCACCTGGCCTGGAACGTCGTCGGCATTGTGATCGGGCTGGCGGCGGTCCTGGGCGCGCTGGCGATGTGGGGTTGACATGAACCTACCTGGCTTCGTCGGACTGATCGCGCTGCCCCTGCTCGGCTCGCCGCTGATTTACCTGGCCGGCCGCCTGACGCTGAAGCGCGGCCCGCGCTCGATGGCGGCCTGGGTGGCCGTGCTGGTCCTGGCGGCGACATGGATTCCCTTTGTGCTCGCCGTGCCCGAGATCGCGCGCGGCGGAAGCCTCACCTACAGCCTCGGCTCGCTGACCCTGGCCCTCGATGGACTCGGCCTGCTGCTGGCCGCGGTCGCGCTCGGTCTCGGGCTTCTGGTCGCGGTCTATTCCGGCGCGTATCTGGGAGCCGAGTCCGGAGTGGAGAAGTTCTACGCCATGCTCGTGGCAATGGTGGGCGTGATGATCGGGCTGGGCATGGCCACCGATCTGTTCAACCTGTGGATCTGGTTCGAGGCCATGGCGGTTTGCTCGTACCTGCTGGTCGCCTTCTACCGCGAGCAGCCGGCTTCGCTGGAGGCCGGGATCAAGTACCTGATGCAGAGCGCCGCCGGCTCCACGCTCGTCCTGCTGGGAATCGGGCTGGTGCTGGCCGAACGCGGCACACTTCAGCTGGATGAGCTGCGCGCTGCAGGCGGCTCGGGATGGATGCTGGCCGCCGGGGCGCTGTTCCTGATCGGCTTCGGTGTCAAGACGGCTCTCGTCCCGCTGCACACATGGCTTCCCGACGCGCACTCGCAAGCGCCGAGCGGCATCAGCGCCATGCTGTCGGGCGTCGTCATCGAGGCCGGCCTGGTGGCGATGCTGCGTTCGCTGGGGGCGCTGGCCGGCGTGACCGATCTGTGGGGTCCCCTGCTGCTGGCCTTCGGTGTGATCAACATGATCCTGGGCAACCTGATGGCGCTGCGCCAGGTGCAGGTCAAGCGGTTGTTGGCCTACTCCAGCCTGGCGCACATGGGCTACATGCTCGTCGGTCTGGGGCTGTTCGTGACCGCGGGCGAAGCCTCCGGCGCACAGGGCGGCCTGTTCCACCTGTTCAACCACGGCCTGATGAAGGGCCTGGCCTTCCTCGCCGCCGGCTCGCTGCTCTTCACCCTGCACCTCCAGCGCGGTGACCACGCGCCTCTGACGGTTGAAGATCTCTCGGGCGCGGCGCGTCGCTATCCGCTCGTGGCGCTGACGTTGAGTCTGGCCGTACTGGGCCTCGGAGGTCTGCCTCCGCTCGCCGGTTTCATGTCGAAGTGGCAGATCTTCATCGCCGGTTTCCAACTGCATGCCGCGTGGGCGGGCTGGCTGGTGGCTTTCGCGGCTCTCAACAGCGTGCTGTCGCTGGCCTACTACGCGCCGCTGGTGAACGCCATGTATCGCCGTGAACCGTCGGCGGTGGTGCAGCAAGGCGCTCGCCTGCCGGTGACGATGGGCCTGCCGCTGGTGCTCATGGCGGCAGCCGTCGTGGCCATCGGCATCTGGCCGAACCTGATGACCTGGCTGACGGCGCCGGCCGGCCAGGCGCTGGCCCACACTTTCGGCGGCTAGGCGGAGGCAACGAAATGGAAATCCTGGGTCCACCGCTGGCGTTCATGATCTACCTGGTGTTGGTCGCGGGCCTCAACGGCTTCGGCAAAGTGCTGGCCGGGCCGGCGCACGATACGCTGCTCAAATCCACGACCTACTCGAGCGGCGAGGCGCCTCCCACTCGGGCCGCTGCCCCCGGCTATCGGCCGTTCTTCGTCGTGGCGCTGTTCTTCACCATCGTGCACCTGGGCGTGCTGATGCTGGGCGGCAGCCAACTCTATCCCCTGGCCGCCGCGTACCTGGTGGGCCTGGTCCTGGCGCTGCTGGCCCTCATCCTGGGCTAGCGGTTCGAGGGAGGAGGAAAACTCGTGGCCATTTCGTCCGGCTGGTCCAACGTGCTGGATCGGATGAAGACCTGGGCGCGGGCCAACTCGCCCTGGCTCGTTCACTTCAACACCGGTTCGTGCAACGGGTGCGACATCGAAATCCTGGCGGTGCTGACGCCGCGCTACGACGTGGAGCGCTTCGGAGTCAAGCTCAAGGGCAGCCCGCGACACGCGGATGTGCTGGTGTGCACCGGACCCGTGACGCGCCAGGCCCGCGAGCGATTGCTGCGGGTCTACGAGCAGATGTCCGATCCCAAGTTCGTCGTCGCCGTGGGATCGTGTGCGATCTCGGGCGGAGCCTTCCGCGGCTGCTACAACGTCATGGACGGCATCGATCAGGTGATCCCGGTCAACGCCTACATTCCCGGCTGCCCGCCGCGGCCCGAGGCGATCATCGACGGCGTGGTCAAGCTGGTGCAGAGCCTGCGGCCGCCGGCGCCGGTCGCCGCGCAACCCGGAGGTCCGCATGCCTAGCCCCGACGAGGTCATGACCATCGTCACCCAGCTTGCCGAGAGCTGGAGCTGGAAGATGGAAACGCGCCGGTCGGAGCCGAACCGCATCGACGTCGTGCTTCCGGCGCTGAAGGATCTCCTTCCCTTCGTCACCGGGCTGCGCGTTCAGCGGCTGGGATACCTGTCGACCATCACCGGCCTCGACCCCGGCGTCGAGTCGGGTCAACTCGAGCTGCTGTACCACTTCTCCCCGGGCCCGGCCCTGATCACGCTGCGTCTGCGTGTGCCGCGCGAAGGGGCCAGAGTCCCGAGCCTGAGCGAGATCATCCCCAGCGCCGAGAGCGCGGAGCGCGAGGTGCGTGAGATGTTCGGGGTCGAGTTCGACGGCTTGCGCAATCCCGATCGCCTCTACCTGCCCGACGACTGGCCGGCGGCGGTCTTTCCTCAACGGAAGGACTACAAGCCCAACGGCCGGCCGGCCGCCGGAGCGAGCGGCCCGTCCGGAGCGCAGGGATGAGGAGATGAACGCGATGGAACCTCGAGTCGAAGCCGAACGCTTCACCATCCCCATGGGCCCGCAGCACCCGGCCCTCAAAGAGCCCGGCCATTTCCGCATCACCGTGGACGGGGAAATCGTGACCGGCGCCTCGGTGCGCCTGGGTTATGCCCACCGCGGCCTCGAGAAGGCGGCCGAGGCCCGCAACTGGATCCGCAACCAGTACCTGTTCGAGCGAGTGTGCGGAATCTGCTCGCACATTCACGCCACGGCTTACTGCCTGGGCGTCGAGCGACTGGCGGGCGTCGAGGTGCCGCCTCGAGCGCAGGCCATCCGCGTCCTGGTGGCCGAGCTCGAACGCATCCACAGCCATCTGCTTTGGCTCGGGGTCGCCGGGCACGAGGCCGGCTTCGACACGCTGTTCATGTACAGCTGGCGCGACCGCGAGGCCATCATGGATGTCCTCGAAGGGTTGACCGGCAACCGCGTGAACTATTCGGCCAACGTCCTGGGCGGAGTCAAGTGCGAGGTCGACGACGCTCAACGCGATGCCATCCTGGCGGCCCTGGACATTCTGGAGAAGCGCACCGAACACTACCTGCAGGTGGTGACTTCGGACGCGTTGTTCCTCCAGCGCACCCGCGGCATCGGCGTCATGAGCCGGCGGCAGGCCGAAGTCCTGGGCGCCGTCGGCCCGACCGCCCGCGCCTCGGGCGTGCCGCGCGATGTCCGAGTGGAAGCACCCTACGCGGCCTATGACCTCTTCCCGGTGAAGTTGGTGCTCGACGACCGGGGCGATCTGGAGGCCCGCGTCGTCGTGCGCATGCGCGAACTGTTGGAATGCTACCGGCTGGTGCGGGAAATCCTGGATCACCTGCCGCCGGGTGAGCTGCGGGGGAAGATGCCCCGCCGGGTGCCGGAAGGAGAAACCGTCAGCCGGGTCGAGGCGCCGCGGGGTGAGTTGTTCTACTTCCTCAAGAGCAACGGCAGCGACACGCCGGAACGGGTGCATGTGCGCACCCCCACCGTCGTCAACCTGACGTCCGTCATCAAGCTGGTCGTCGGCCACCAGCTCGCCGATGTGCCCATGATCCTGGCCGGCATCGATCCCTGCTTCTCGTGCAACGACCGACTGATCGACGTCGACCGGAACGGTCACGCGTCCGAAAGCTGGACGTGGGAACAGCTCCGGTCCTACGGAGTGGAGCGCTACCATGGAAACCGCCCGTAGCCTCGTCGCGCTCGTCGTTTTCCCCAGCGGCCTGTTCCTGATGGCGGCCAGCCTGCTCTACGAGTGGGTCGACCGCAAGCTCCTGGCCCAGTTCCAGAATCGCATCGGGCCGCGCTGGTTCCAGCCCTTCGCCGATGTGATCAAGCTGCTGGCCAAGGAAGAAGTGGTCCCGCGCGGCGTGGATCGCATGCTGTTCCTGGGCCTGCCGCTCATCGGGCTGGCTTCGGCCCTGACGGCGGCGCTGTACGTGCCGATGGCCGGCCTCTCGCCGGCCTTCAGCTTCCCCGGCGATCTGATCGTGACGGTCTACCTGTTGAGCGTGCTGACGCTGTGCATGGGGCTGGCCGGCTCCAACACCATCGGTCGCTTCTCGCTGGTCGGAGCCACGCGTACGCTGACTCAGCTGTTCTCGTACGAGGCCCCGTTCCTGCTGGCGCTGCTGGGCCCTGCTTTGGCGGCCGGCACCTGGCGCATCGCGGACATCGAGCTGTACGCGCGCAACCACTGGCTCGTCCTGACTCAGCCCGTTGGGTTTGTCGTAGCCATGATCGGCTTGATGGGCAAACTCGAGCTCCCGCCTTTCGACGCGCCCGAGGCCGAGACCGAGATCGTCGCCGGCGCCCTGACGGAATACAGCGGCCGCGGCCTGGCCCTCTTCCGACTCGGGAAGGGAGTCGAAATGGTCATCGGGCTGACGCTGGTGGCCGCGTTTTACCTCGGCGGCGTCGCCAATCCCTTGATCTTCCTGGTCAAGACGCTGGCGCTGCTTCTGGTGTTGGCCGGCCTGCAGGCTCTTCTGGCCCGCCTGCGCATCGACCAGACCGTCGGGATGTGGTGGCGCTACGGCACGCTGCTGGTCTTCGTTCAGTGGCTGATCATCATCGTCGTGCGGGAGGTGCGGCTATGAGACTCGGAGCGATGTTCGGCGACGTCTTCCCGTCGCTCTTCCGGGCTCCCGTGACGGAGAAGTATCCCTTCGCACGACGGGAGCCGCCGGTTCGCCTGCGCGGGATGCTGCAGTGGGATCGGGAGATCTGCACCGGCTGCGGCATGTGCGCCACAGACTGTCCGTCGCAATCGCTCGAGCTCGTCACCTACGACAAGAAGGCCAAACGCTTCGTGCTGCAGTTCCACGTCGACCGCTGCACGTTCTGCGGGCAGTGTGCGGTCAGCTGCCGGCAAGGCTCCCTGAAGTTGACCAATGAGCGCTGGGAGCTGGCCGCGCTTCAGCGCGGACCGCTGATGTATCTCTTCGGCTTGGACGAAGACGTGGATCGCGTGAAGCGAGGTGATCTGCCAACCGCGGCACCGCCGCCGGTCGAAGGATAGTGCTGAGTGGCGAGTCATCCAGCGCCCCTCCATATGGACGAGATGGGTAGGGGCGAAGCACCGTTCGTGCCGCGAAGCCCGGCGGCACG
>DASSGB010000235.1:0-11900 GCA_035693825.1 Anaerolineales bacterium | reverse complement strand
CCCGCCATCCTGCGCGCCGCCAGGGCCCTGATCCTGTTTGATGCGATTCTCTGGCTCGCCTTCGCCGCGATCATCGCCGCCGGCGTCCACCCCTCGTATCCCGATGGAAGCATCTTCCAGTGGCCGATGGCCGCCGGGGGTCTCGGCGGAGCGATCCTGATGCTGGCGATCGCGTGGATCCTTCGAGCCCCGGGCCGTCTGGGTTACCGACTATCCGTCGCGATACTCGCTGGTATGGTCCTGCTCGGGTTGTTCGACCAGGTGGGACTCGCCGACCTTGCGTTCATGATCCTACCTCTGATCCCGCTGGTCCTTCTCGTGAAAGGACGCGCCTGGTATTTCCGACCGAGAATGGCGGGCCAGGGCTTCCCTCTCCGGACCAGCGTCGAGTGAGCTGGCTGTCCGGCACGCGCCCGCAGGCGCGCAGGAGGACGCAATGCCGAACGACCTTTCGCCCGAGGAGATCGCCCGATCGCACCGGTGGCATGCCGTGGAGTGCAACAACCTGGCCTGGCGGCTCAGCCAGCTGCCGAAGAGAACGTCAATCCAGGACGCCGAAATGCTGCATGCCGCCCATGCCTCCGCCTACCACTGGGGAAAAGTGGGAACCGAGCTGCACGCGGCGCGAGCCAAGATGCTTCTGGCCCACGTCCATGCGTCCCTGGGCAACAGCCGCACGGCAACGGATTACGCGCGTGAATGCCATGACTATCTCATGGCCCACGACCCCCCTGATTGGGAGCAGGCCTTCGTCCATGCAGTCCTGGCTCACGCGGCGTACGCCGCCGGCGATGAAGGCTTGCATCGGAAGTATTACACCAAGGCAGAGGAGATCGGCGGCGCAATCGCCGATCCTGAAGACAAGGGGATCTTCCTCGAGACTTTTTCCACGATTCCGAAACCGGGACGCCTTTCCTCCACCATCGATCGGCAGTCCGGGCGGGGGAGCTGAGATGGACGTCAGATGGATCGCGCTCCTGGTGGTCGCCCTCCTCAGCGCGGCTTGCGGCAAGGGTTCAGAAGCCACCGTCACTCGCGCCCCGCAGCAACCGATCACGGCCTCGCCCACACCTTCCCTTCCGCCCGCCTCCCCCACTCCCACGCCCCCGCTCTCCGCCCTCGCACCTCCCGGCGTCACGCTGGAGACGCTGCAGGCTCCCCCGACCCGATCCCGGACGGCCGGCGAACCCTCCCTGGCTTCGATCATTGAAGCCGATCGATCGTTCCTCGAGGCCGGCGCCACGATGAACCTCCTGCCCGCGGCTCGGACCATCCCCGTCGTCGAAGAATTCACGGCGGAACTCAGAGCTACGGATCCGGAGACCAGGAGCTTTCTCTCACAATTCGAGGCTTCGTTTGGCCCGGAGGGCTTTGAGGCTAGGTTCCCGCAGGAGGTGCTCGTCCGAGAGGGTGACCTTGAATTGTGGTTGCCCATCCACGAGGGCCTTGTTCCATCCGTCACCGGCGGACTCGTCCGCGGGCAATCGGTGACCCTGTACGTCCGTTTGCTGGGATCGCTTCAAACCGAACCGGGCTACATGATCGTTCTCGTGATCACCGACATACGCGAGTAGCCGGAAGCCGCGCTTTTGGGATCCCGCCGTTTGCCTTCAGGTGACCAACGATGCGACAGAATCTCCTTCACGTGGCCCTGGTCGTTCGGGACTATGACGAGGCCATCCGGTTCTTCTGCGAGAAGCTTCACTTCACGCTCTTGGAAGACACCTATCAACCCGAACAAGACAAGCGCTGGGTGCTGGTGGCTCCACCCGGATCCGGCGGCACCAGTCTGCTTCTGGCCCGCGCCACCACGCCCGAGCAGTCCGCGGTCGTCGGCCGTCAGACCGGGGGGCGGGTCTTCCTATTCCTCGCGACCGACGATTTTGAAAGAGACTACAGGGAGATGATGAAGGCCGGGATTCGCTTCGTGCGAGAACCTGTCCACGCGCCGTACGGCACAGTGGCCGTCTTCGAAGATCTGTACGGCAACTTGTGGGATCTCATTCAGCCGACAGATCGGACGGGCGCCTGACACCGACAAGGCGTCCCGTTCGGCTGTCTCCCCTCTTGCGCGGGCGTTGCCGCTGAATGACTTCGCGGCCGGGGGAGGCGCCGGCCGCGGAGTCGAGCCTTGCCCCCTTGCGGGTGCGGAACTACTTCCCGCTCGGGTTACACAGAGAGTATCCCTGATGGGCGCCCGGGACGTGTCCGCCCTCGCCCAGCATCCCCGCCTGGGCAAGGGGAACGATATGGTGTTGCGCGAAATCGGAGTTGCCCGGCTCTCCGGTGTCGTTGCACGGAGATGCCGAGTGGGCGAACGCCGGCACGATCGCCATCGCCGCCAGCACCGCCACAAGGATCACCACCCACACCGCTTTCTTCATTGCTCCTCCTGTCAACCTCACGGCTCGGTGAAAGAACTCACATATCGAGCGCTCGTTGTTGCCTCCCGCCAACGATACGCCGCCGATGTCGCCCTTGGATCTTCCACGCCGTCACGATCGCGCCCGGGCAGGGCACAGCCGGGGCTGGAGTAAGATACGCTGCGATAGGGCACACGAAACGGCAGGGTGGGATGAAGGCTACACACATTCTCATGGAAGAACATCGGACCATCGAGCGCGTCCTCACAGCTCTGGAGACCGGGGCGCGACGGCTTCAGGCCGGGCAATTCGTGAGGCCCGAGTTCTTCCTGGAGGCCTGCGAGTTTGTTCAGGGATTTGCCGACGGATGGCATCACAAGAAGGAAGAAGGGGTGCTCTTCCCGGCCCTGGCCTCGGCCGGCATACCCGAAAGCGGGCCGCTCCGGGTGATGCTGGCCGAGCATGAGGAAGGGCGGCGCCTGATTGCGGCTTTGCGGGCCGGCGCCCAGAGGATGCACGGCGGCGACGCATCCCGGCAGGAGGCCGTCGTTCAGAACGCCCTGGGCTACGTCGCGCTTCTTCGCGGGCACATCGCCAAGGAGGACCAGGTTCTCTTCGCCATGGCGGATCAGACGCTGACCGCGACGGAGGCCGACGAAGTCGCCAGGGGCTTCGAGCGCGTCGAGCACGAGGAACTCGGTGAGGCTACCCGCGCCAGGTTCCTGGCCCTTGCCGATTCGCTACAGACCCAGGCCGAGGAAGCGCCGCGGACCTGAAACCAGTCTGATCGTGCGCGCACGCGCCTGGAGGTGACGAATGACCATCCGCATCGACCCGGAGCAAAGAGAAGTTCGAGCCCTGCGGCGCGTGGCTACCTGGCGCGGCAAACGTGTCCTGGAGGTGGGCTGTGGGGACGGACGCCTTTCGGTCCGGCTGGCGCGCCTTGGCGCCATAGTCGTCGCCATCGATCCCGAATCAAGCCTGATCCGCATCGCCCGAAGGAACCTGCCTCCACGATACGCCTCCAGGGTCCGATTCCGGGTCGGGACGGCGGAGCGTATGCCGCACGACGGGCCGTTCGACGCGGTGATCTTCTCCTGGTCGCTTTGATGAGTGGCGCGCTCGGGCATGGTTCATGCCCTCCGGCAAGCTCATGAAGTCCTCCGGCCGAATGGCGTTGTCGTCGATGTACGTCCGGGCGCCGTCCACCGCCGGGTCAGCGTCGTGCGGCCAAATCGATATCAATATGTGGCGACCATGCGCGAGAGTCTGGCGGATGACCGCGCCGCGGATCGAGCGGTTGCGATCATGCTGCGAAAGCGCATCTTCCGGCGAGGCCAGATGGCCCGTTTCGACTGCCGGCGGGTCTTCGATTCCATAGACGAGCTTCGGGATTGGCTGACGGAGGAGCCGCCCTATGAGCGGATCCTCCGCAAGCTGGAGCACCATCCCGCGATCCGTCGGCCGGGTGCGCGCATCGTCATCCGGGGCCCCATCGTCGTCCAGACCCTGGTCCGAGTCGACTGACGAGATACCTTTCCCTTCACCAGGCGAAACCGAACCGCGGCGGGTTCTGCCCCGGGCCTGATCGCCCGCGCGAGTTACCGCGCTTGCCCTGGACGCCGTCCTCGCCTAGATTCCTGGGGGCATTCGGCCAGACCGGGCGGCGGCGGCACATCAGGAGGAACTTCCATGGCAAAGGCTGCGGCGCAGCGACTCCCCGATCCGGGGAAGGATCCGGCGGGCTACACGGTTTTCCGCCTGCGCGTGGGAGCATCCCGCGACACCATCATGAGCGAGCTGGAGGCGGCGGGCGTCGACCGGATACAGGCCTCCAAGGTGGTGCACGACGTCATCGAGCAGATACGCAAGCTTCAGGAGCAGGAGAAGATCACCTCCGCCGCCATCGTTCGCGGCCTGGTGGCGGCGGGCGTGGCCGCCATCATCGGAGGGATCTTGTGGGGCATCATCGTCATCCTGACCAAGTACGAAATCGGCTATATGGCGACGGGGGTCGGACTGCTCACAGGATACGCCACCGCGCGTGTGGCCCAGGCCCGAGGTCGGCCGCTGCAGATCATCGCCGTCGTCGCCGCCTTGGCGGGAATCTTCATTGGGAAGTACCTTAGCTTCTTCGCTGCAGTGAAGGAGGTCGTTTTGCAGGACTACGGCTCGGTGGCGGCCTCTCAAGTGATGGTGGTCGACCCCGAGCTCTTCGTGGTCTTCCTGCAGAGCCTGGGCGAACTCGTGTCACCCTACGACTTGCTGTGGGTCATCCTGGCCGTCCTCGCCGCCTGGAGGATCCCGGCTGCCATGGGTTTCCGCCTGCCGCAAACGGTCTGAGCCTCGCCCGGCGAAACCGGCGTCGCCAGCCAGCCGTGAGCCGGAGGTGCAGATGGGCGCCCAACGGCGCGTTCTGACAAGACGTGTCGTCATCCAGCTGCTGATCTTCATCGTTCTCGTCCCCCTGCTGCCGTTGTTGATTTCCGGGCGGTGGAATTGGCCGGAGGCGTGGGTGTACGCCGCGGCCAACATCGGCGGATTTGCCGTCAGTCGGGCGCTGGCAGCGAGACGCCATCCCGATCTCATCGCCGAACGTGCCCGCTGGCTGCAACACGAAGATGCCAAGGCGTGGGATCGCTGGCTCGCCCCTTCGGCCGCTCTGGCCGGGGTTGGAATCCCGTTGATCGCCGGTCTGGACGAGCTCCTGCGGTGGTCGCCGGGATTCTCGATTCCCGTCAAAGGATTCTCTCTGCTCGTCTTCGTCGCCGGTTCGGTGCTGGCGTCCTGCGCGCTCATCGAGAACCGATTCTTCTCCGGGATGGTCCGCATCCAAACCGACCGCGGCCACCACGTCGTATCCGGCGGCCCCTATCGCTGGATACGTCACCCAGGGTATGCGGGAGCTCTTCTGGCGTTCTGGTCCTCCGCCGTGCTGCTGGATTCGTGGTGGGCTTTCCTCCCGGCGATCGTCACCACGGTCTTGCTTGTTATTCGCACGCAACTAGAGGACACGACCCTGCAGGCCGAGCTGCCCGGCTATGGCGATTACGCTCGGCGAGTCCGCTTCCGTCTCGTTCCAGGGGTGTGGTGAGAGCCGCGAGGAGGCGTCATGCACTGCCCTAACTGCAAGCACACCATGCTCCACGGCCGAGTGACCCTCCGAAGCCAGTATCTTTCGCGGACGGTGTTTTCACCCGAGGGCATGGCCGACGGGTTTCGGCAACGGTGGCTTAAGGGGACGATCTTCGACCGAGGACTCAGGCCCGGCGAAGCCGACGTTGTGAGCAGCTACTACGGCTCAAAGAGTCCGATCGCCAGAGGCGCCGCCCGCTGCCCCAATTGCGGAACCATCGTCATTCCGCCGTAGGCGCGGCACAGACCACTCCCTCTGAATAGAGTCGACCGGCAACCGCCGCGACAGGCTCGGTTCGTATCCCTTGCCATGTTCAGGCGGCTGGCTTAGAGTGATGTAACGCCCCATCGACGGCCGGCGCCTGACGGCCGCAAGGGGCGGCGTCCCTTCGGGAGAGTTGGTATATGTGTAGGAATATCAAGACTCTCAGAAGTTCGGTCCAAGCGCCCAGCGAGGAAGAGGTCAGGCTGGCCGCCCTGCAGTTCGTCCGCAAAGTGTCGGGGTATCGGGCGCCGTCACGGGCCAACCAGCAGGCGTTCGATGCGGCCGTCGACGAAATCGCCGTTGCCACCCAGCGTCTCCTCGACCGGCTGGTTGTCGTCGGCGCTCACCGGTAAGTCCCAGCCCTTGTGGGCTCCGGCGTCTCCGTAGGATTCGATGGAATCCGACGAAGGCGCGTGCGCGTAAGCCAGGCTTCGTCATACAATCTGTAGTGGCAAAGCTCAATCCGGACGCGTCGAGCGAGGGAGGCACACTCGCATGTCCACGATGAATCCCTCCATGAGGTTTGTCGCGGGTGGCGCCTTGATCGCCTATGGCGTGGTGGCGATCCTGCCTCTTCGAAACCCGTCGCTCCTGGTGCCGGTCCTGTACACGGCAGCCCTCATCTTCCTGGGTTTCGTCTACGACGGGCCCTCGCGCAGTCTCGCATGGCTTGGCATCGGCATTTGTCTTGTCAGTTCATGGTCTGCGCCCTGGGTGCGTCAGACCCTCATGCCCTTGCTTCCCCCGGAGCAATACGCCTACATCATCCCGGGATTGCTGACGTATGCCATTTTCATCGCCGGGAACGTCATCCTGGGGGCCTCCCTGAGAGGCGGCGACCTTCTTCACCGCAGCACGGGTGTGATTCTTGCCATCGCTGCGGCTTTGTCTCTGTTTCTCGACGTGTTCCCCTACGCGCTTGTCCTGCTGTGGATGGGATACCAGTTGGTCCGGCGACCCTCTTAAGGCCACGCCCCCTCCGCGCCTAGCTGACCCAGCCCCTTTTTGGCGACGAAAGGCTGCCCCGACGGGCCCCGGGATTGACTTTGCCCTCCGGGTCGTGCTACATTGGTCGCGCAGAGTTAGTTGGTTGCCTCAACAAACTAATCTGAGGCTGCCCCGGCTGTGCCGCGACAGTTCCGCACCGGCGATCAAGCCCTTGTCCGCCAGCTCAACCGCTCGATCCTTCTGCAGCGGTTATGGGTCGCTTCGCCCCTGTCGCGCGCCGATCTGGCCGCCAGCATCGGTCTGAACAAGACCACCGTCTCCCACCTTGTGGACGAGTTGGTGACCGACGGCTTCCTGCGGGAGATCGGACGCAACACGTCGGCCAGCGGCCGACCGGGCGTGCTGCTGGAGCTGGATCCAGAAGCCGGATGGACCATTGGCTGTGAGATCGGCGTAGGCAGCCTGAGCGTCATCCTGGCCAATCTACGCGCCCGCGTAACCTGGCGCGGACGGGCGGCGTTCGCCCGAGACGAGGGTTTCGATGCCGTCCTGGACCGCCTGACGCACCTCTTGCGACAGGCCAAGCGCCACGCTCAGCGCGCCGGCCGCCGGCTTTTCGGTGCGGGCGTGGCCGTACCGGGGCTGGTCGATATCTCGAGCGGCACGCTCGTGTTCGAACCCAATACGGGATGGCGGGACAAACCGCTGCGGTCCATTCTCGCCCAGCGGATGCAGATCCCGGTGTTCGTCGACAACGATGGAAACGCCGCGGCCCTGGCCGAACGCTACTTCGGTGTTGCCCGAGGAGTGGATGACTTCGCTTACGTCGTGGCGAATGTCGGCCTGGGCGCGGGCCTAGTCGTCGGCGGGCACATTCACTACGGGGTCAGCGGGTACGCCGGGGAAGCCGGGCACACTACCATTGATCCCCATGGCCCGCCGTGCCGCTGTGGGAACCACGGCTGCTGGGAGCGATTTGCCAGTCAACGGGCGCTGATCGAGCGCGTGACGGGACCGGATGGCCGGGCCTCGTCCGCGATACTCGACGGCCTGACCGAGCACGGATCGCTGCCGGTCAGCCTGTCTTTGGTCCTGCAGGCAGCCGAGGCGGGCGACGCCACGGTCCTCGAGGCATTGCGCGAGACCGGTGTCTACCTCGGGATCGGCATCGCCAATCTGGTCAATTTGCTCAATCCGAGTCTGGTCGCCTTCGGAGGCAGCCTCAGCCAGGCCCACGAGTATCTCTTGCCGGCGGCCCGGGAGGTGGTCGAACACCGGGCGATGGCCGAATTGCGCGGGGCCTCGTCCATCGTCGTTTCCGCCTTCCGCGAGAACGCCTGCGTGATGGGTGGCGTGGCCCTGGTCCTCCACGACCTGCTCAGCCGACCGCGGCTGGTGCCCGCCGGGCGGCCTACAGCACCGCCGTACCTCGACGTTCATGAGGTCGACGCGCCATTGAAGGTGATCCCCTGACAGCTCCGGAAGCCGGAGGGAGGTGAACGGGAGTCAATCGAACACCTGAAAAAGGAAAGTCCACACTGCATTCGGAGGAAGGAGGAACGAGATGCTCCGCAAGTCGTATGTGCTCGTGGCTCTTCTGAGCGCCATGGCTCTTCTGGTGGGTTGCGCCGGCGCCCCGGAGGCCGATCAGGTAGAGATCTTCTCGTGGTGGACGGGCGGCGGCGAGGCAGCCGGCCTGGAAGCCATGCTGGAGGTCTTTGCCGCCGAATACCCCGACGTCGAGTTCATCAACTCGGCCGTCGCCGGAGGCGCCGGCACCAATGCTCGCGCCGTTCTCGCCAGCCGCCTGCAAGCCGGCGACCCGCCTGACTCGTGGCAGGCTCATGCCGGGCAGGAGATCATCGGCACCTACGTCGCTGCCGACCAGATCGAAGCCCTCAACAGCCTGTTCGAGGAAGAGGGCTGGCTCGAGGTCATGCCGGAGACCCTCATCCCGCTGATCTCGAAGGACGGGCAGATCTATTCCGTGCCGGTCAACATCCACCGCGCCAATGTGATGTGGACCAATCCGGCGCTGCTGGACGAGCTAGGCGTATCGGTCCCCACCACCTGGGATGAGTTCCTGGCCGCCTGCGAGACGATCGAAGCCGCCGACAAGATCTGCCTGTCGATGGGCGAGCAGTGGACGGCGATGCACCTGATGGAAGTCGTCCTCCTGGGCGAGCTCGGACCGGATGCCTACAACGCCCTCTGGGACGGCTCGGGTGACTGGGGCAGCCCCGAAGTCACGGCGGCGCTCGAGACCTACGCCCAGGTTCTGCAACACGTGAACTCCGACGCCTCGGGCCTGACCTGGCAGGACGCTTCCCAGTTGGTTGCCAACGGGGACGCGGCCTTCAACATCATGGGCGACTGGGTCGATGGCTACTTCTCGGGCGACACGGCCGGCGGCAACCTGGGGCTCGTTCCAGGCGAAGGCTATGCCTGGGCACCGCCTCCAGGCACGGATGGCGTGTTCCAGTTCCTGAGCGACAGCTTCACCCTGGCCAAGAATGCCCCGCACCCGGATGGTGCCACGAGCTGGCTGCGCGTGGCCGGGTCGAAGGCCGGGCAGGAAGCGTTTAATCCGGTCAAGGGATCGATCTGCGCCCGCACCGACTGCGACACCTCGCTCTTCAACACCTACCTGCAGTCGGCGATGGCGGATTGGGCCTCCGACACCGTGGTCGGGAGCCTGACCCATGGCGTGACGGCCAACGACACCTGGAGGACCGAGATCAACACCGCCCTCGGTCTGTTCCTCACCGACAGCGATGTGGCTGCCTTCCAGGCGGCGCTGGTGACCGCGGCTGGCTCCTACGGCCCATAGCCGTATACCAGCTTGACCTCCGGAGAGGGGCGGACTCGCCTCCGCCCCTCTCTTCTCTTTCGAGTCCATGTCCGACCCGTCCGAATGCGGCTAGAATCGCCTGCGCCAAGTCTGTAAGGGAGAGGCCGTGACAGCCACATCAGAAGCGGCATCCCGTTCCACGACACCCCTCGTCCCGACCGGGCGCCGGGCCAGCCGCGATCAGTTGACGGCCATCGCCGTTATCCTGCCCTCGATCCTGGCCACGGCGGTTTTCGTCTACGGCTTCATCGCCTGGTCCTTGCGAGTTTCCGTCAGCAACTGGACTGGGCTGCTGCCCGACTACTCATTTGCCGGATTGCGACAGTACCTGGAACTGGCGCGCGACGCCCGCTTCGCCATCGATGTCCGCAACACGGTGATCTTCACGGTGCTGTTCCTCGTGAGCTGCATCGCCATCGGCCTGTTCCTGGCCACCTTGCTGGATCAGCGCCTGCGCGGCGAGAACCTGTTCCGCAGCATCTTCCTCTTCCCCATGGCGATCTCCTTCATTGTCACCGGTGTCGCCTGGCGCTGGCTGATGAACTCCGCCACCGGCAGCCGCATCAGCGGACTCAACCTGCTCTTTCAGCAGCTCGGGGTGGACGGGCTGATCAACGAATGGCACCTGACCGACCCGCCCTGGGGAATCGCCTTCATTGTCATCCCCGCCGTCTGGCAGATGTCCGGCTTCACCATGGCCCTCTACCTGGGCGGCCTGCGGTCCATCTCGGATGACCTGCGCGAGGCGGCGCGGGTGGACGGGGCGAGCGAATTCCAGATTTACCGCCACATCCTGCTCCCGCTCCTGCAACCCGTCACGCTCAGCGCGGTCATCATTCTGGGACACATTTCCCTGAAGATCTTCGACCTGATCGTCGCCATCAGTCAGAACAACATTGCACTCGACGTGCCGAGCGTCTACATGTGGCGTACAACCTTCGACGGGAACAATTACGGCCGGGGCGCCGCCATCGGCATCCTGATGCTGATCGCCGTCGGGGTGATGATCGTCCCGTACCTGATCTACAGCATGCGCTCGGAGGCGGAGCTGTGAAGGGACGCTCCACGCGCCGCGCCGTCCGTCCGGTGCTGTATCTCCTGATGCTGGCCATGGCCGTCTTCTATCTTCTGCCGGTGTACGTACTGTTGATCACGGGGTTGAAGAGCTTCGCCGAAGTCGACCTGCAGCGGATGTGGGACCTTCCCAGCGGCATCTACTTCGAGAATTTCGCCAGCGCCTTCGAGAAGCTCGCCCCCCACTTATGGAACAGCCTGCGCCTGGTAATCCCAGCCGCGTTGATCTCGTCGGTCGTCGGATCGCTCAACGGCTACGTCTTCGCCAAATGGAAGTTCCGCTACTCGAATCTGGTCTTCACCCTGCTCCTCTTCGGGATGTTCATCCCGTATCAGGCCATCCTGATCCCGCTGGTGCAGTTCATGGAGTGGATTGGGCTGCGCGGCTCGATCTCGGGCCTGGTCCTGGTCCATGTGATCTACGGCATCGCTATCACCACCCTGATCTTTCGCAACTACTACACCGGCGTGCCCACCGAAGTCCTGGAGGCTGGTCGGATGGACGGGGCCGGATTCTGGGGGCTGTATCGCTACCTGGTCTTCCCGCTCTCGATCCCGGCCTTCGTCGTGGTGCTGATCTGGCAGTTCACCCAGGCCTACAACGACTTCCTGTTCGCTGTGGTCCTGACCGGCAACCGTACGTGGCCCGTGACCGTTGCCCTCAACAACATGGCCGGCAGCCAGATCGTGCAGTGGAACGTGCAGATGGCCGGCGCCCTGTTGACAGCTCTCCCTACCCTTCTCGTCTACATCTTCCTCGGCCGCTACTTCCTTCGGGGCCTGATGGCCGGCGCTCTGAAGGGATAGACGGGCGCCTTCGGCGCGAGCCCAGACAACTCCTCCAACGACTCGCTTTGCCAGCCGGGCTGCCGTCAATTACGATAAGGTTTCTCCAAAGAAACGGCCCGCGCGACCGCTCGTTTTGTGTGGTAGACACAGAAGCGGGTTTCCCACAATAATGTAGTTGGCCAGCCTCCGGGCCTGGAACAAGCCAGGTACCCATCTCCCCTCGCCGCTCCCGGGCGGGCCCTTCGCGCTATGGTGGAAAGGGGAGTGCGTCGGCATGAAAAGCGTCGACCCGCCGGATGATGTGAGGCCGGGGCTGGCGGTTACAGCTCCCCTCCACGCGGGGCCATTGGGGTCTTGCCTTTCGGCCGTGGGCCGAAACCCAACCCACAGATCATGAAGGACCTCCGCAAGATCCTTCGCGAGTCGGTTCCAGAGCTCATCGGAGGACTGATCTCGGCGACCCTGACGCTCCTGG
>DASSGB010000234.1:0-2863 GCA_035693825.1 Anaerolineales bacterium | reverse complement strand
ACCGTCCGAGCGAGGTCTTGCCCACCCCGGGTGGTCCGATGAAGCACAGGATGACCCCCTCGCGTTCCAGACGAATGACGTCCTTGGAAGCCGGTTGCGGCTCGGGCCCGCGCTCCTGCTTGAGCTTGCGAACGGCCAGGTATTCGAGGATGCGTTCCTTGATGTCCTTGAGCCCGTAGTGGTCTTCGTCCAGCACTTGCCGGGCGTGCGCCAGATCGAGGTTGTCCAGGGATGTCTTGTCCCACGGCAGCGACACTAGCCAGTCGAGGTAGGTCCGGATGACGCCGTACTCGGCGGCCGCGCTCGGCAGGCGCGACAGCCGCTCGACCTCGCGCCGCGCCTGTTTCTCGGCCTCCTCGGGCATGTGAGCGGCATCGATCTTCTGGCGAAGCTCATCCACTTCCTTCGTCTGCTCGTCGGCCTCGCCCAGCTCGCGCTGAATGGCCTTGAGCTGCTCTCGAAGGAAATACTCCCGCTGGACCTTCTCAATCTCGGTTCGCGCTTCCTGCTGAATGTGCTGGCCGAGCGACAACACCTCGACCTCGCGGCCCAGAAGGGTGATGAGTCGTTTCAGCTTGGCAATGGTGCTGTCGTCTTCGAGAACTCCCTGGGCTTCCTCCAGGTCCATGCGCTGGAAATTGGCCACGGAGTAGACGACGTGCAGCGGGTCGTCCAGGAGCAGGATGGTGCCGACGATCTCCCGCGGCAGCCCCGGCGCCAGCTCGGCGATCTGTTGGATCTGATCTTTGACCGCCCGCACCTGCGCTTCGATCTCGACCCCCTCTTCGACCGTCTCCGGTCGAAGCTCGATTCGGGCGCGCAGGTAGGGCTCCTCCTGGGTGAACTCCGCCACCTCGAAGCGGGCCAGGCCCTGGACGATCAGCCGAATGGTGCCGTCGGGAGCGCGGAACAGGCGCTGGACCGAGGCGACCGTCCCCATTCGATACAGGTCATCGGGTCCCGGGAGCTCGAGCTCGGGTTTGCGCGAGGCCACCAGGCCGACCATGCGGTCGCCGGCGACGACGTCGTCGACCAGTTTGATGGAGCGCGCCTGCCCGATCGTCAGCGGCAGTGGCGAGTGGGGGTAAGCGACGAGCCCGCGCAACGGCAAGACCGGCAGGACGGAGGGGATCGCCGGTGTTTCGCCTGCCGCGGGCGCGCGAGGCTCCTGGTCCTCGCTTCCCTCCTGAACAGGTATGTTCGAGGCCAGCGAATGGTGGTCGATGGTGCTGTCGGCGAGGAGGGACAATCGCCCCTCATCGGCGAGCAGGCGGTGGGCAGCGTCCAAGGATCGTCCCTCTAGATCTAACTCGTGATGGGAATCGTCTTGGGATGGGCCTTCGGAAGCACAACCCGCAGAAAGCCGTCTCGATACGTGGCTTCGATCCGCTCATGGTCCACCGGGCCCTGGATGTAGACGTCGACGAGGAACTCCCCGTAGCTGATCTCCATTTGGTGGTAGGCCTTGCCGCCCCCCTGATCCGGGCGACGGCCGCGGATGGACAGGACCTGTTGCTCGAAAGAGACACTCAACTCGACGCCGCGCATGCCGGCGATTTCGGCCACAACCACGTAGTCCTGGTCGGTTTCATAGACGTCGGTGGGCGGGCGCCAGGCCCTGCCCTTCCGTTGCGGCCCCCACCCCAGCGCCCGCAACAGCTCGGCCGACGCGCCTTCCTCATCCGCGGCCGACAGGTTGGCGGAAGGGAGCGGGACGGATGCTGATTCTTTCATGTCTGGACGAATTTTACCACAGCGGCCTTCGCGGGGATTCCGATCGCCGTGCATGGTTGCGTCACGGAAGCAGTTGGCCGCCAGCGACACATCCTGTAGAATCGGTGGGGCGACGAACCGCTCCCAGGCGCGCCGCGCGGAAGGTCCCCGGATGGGCGATCTCGAGACCATTCTTCAGCAAGGCGAACTGTTCGACGGCCTCTCGGCCGAGGAGCTCCAGTCGATCGCCGCCATTTGCCGCGAGAAGCGCCTGCGCGCCGGCGAAACCATCACTCGCCAGGGCGAGGAAGGCGACGAACTCTTCATCGTGTGCGAGGGGGCGGTCGAGGTCAGCCTGACCGTGCCGGGCCCGGACTCGAGCGCGCGGGCCGTGGTCCACCTCGGGCGGGGTCAGATCTTCGGCGAAATGGCGCTGGTCGATCAGGGGCCGCGGTCGGCGACGGTGCGCTCGACGGCCGACAACACGCTCCTGCAGGCGATGGGGCGTCAGGAATTCATGGACCTGTGCGAGCGGAACCATCACCTGGGCTATGTCGTCATGAGGAACATGGCCGCCGATCTGTCGTTCAAGCTTCGTCATCGCAACCTGACGGGACGGTGAGGCCGCCCATGCCTGCCATCTTCAAGGTGAGCTACGTGGTGAGGGGCGAGGATCATCCCGGCGCCATCCTCAACACCGAGCAAGCCCCCAAAGTCGGGGACCGCGTCCGGATTGGCGAGCGGGAATTCACCGTGGTCGAGGTTCAGGAACTCATTCCGCCGCGCGAGGACTTCCACTTCCTTCACGCCACGGTCAAGGGACGCTGACCGGCCCGCTCTTCCCCTCCTTCGCTCAGAGTTCGATTTCTTGAAAGTCGTGGGCCAGTTCAACCCGGCCGGCAAACGTGGTCTGAGCCTCGCGGATGAGCGCGGCTTCATCCAGGTCGATCGTGGGATAGTGGATGAGCATCAATCGGCCGACTTCGGCCTGGTGCGCCATCGCGCCCGCGTCGGCCGCGGATGAGTGCCCCACCCCTCCCCCGGACGACTCGTGAAGCAGAACATCCGCGCCGGAAGCCAAGTGCACCACGGCCGGCGTGGGCTCCGTGTCGCAGGAGTAGGCGACGACCTTTACGCCCTCCGCCTGATC
>DASSGB010000233.1:0-3807 GCA_035693825.1 Anaerolineales bacterium | reverse complement strand
AGACAAGCGTGCAGGCGGCGGGTGCCGGGTGGTAGTTCCCTCAGCCACCCGGGGGCAGGGGCCGTTCATTTCGGCCTGGTCGGCTGGGAGGCGCGCTCGTCGCCGGGGCGCAGATCACGGCCGCGGGATGCCAAACCACGGGAGGACGAAGAATCGGATAGCCTCCACGAGAATGACGTAGATCAGCGGGCTTGTCGCAGCCGCGACGGCTCGCACGACCCCGGTCGTACCGCGGAAGGGCCAGTTGGGGGATTCGTGGATCGTCTTCCGCAACGTGACCAATGCCGTGGCGCGGGCGCTGAGGTCGGCCATGGATTCCGAGGGCTTGTGGCCGCGCTCAAGGAGCGCATCCTGGAGCTGCGTCAACTTGGCCGAGACGTTCGCCAGGGCCTGGATTTTGGCCGCACGGATTTGTCGGTAGACCCCGACAAGCGGGGCGATCAATGCGGTCAGGCTGGCAAGGGTGTTCACTGAAATCAGCAGGAAACTTGCCGGACTGCCGGGCCTTCCCAGCAGCAAACTGGGAATGAAGATGACCCCGGCCAGGGCCAGGCTGTGGAGAAGTGCGTGATAGCCGAAGGGAAGTAGATTCTCGGGGTTGTAGATGTTCACGATAAGGGGCCAGTTGGCAAGCCGGCCCAGCCCAATAGAATGCTTGACGGCGGTGTAGATCAGGCTCAAACCCAGCCACCCGATGAGTACGTTGATCAAGAAGATGGAGCCAACTTGCCATGGGCCCGGAGCGGTGCTCAATGGCCCACCCAGTGGCAAGGAGGCATCCAGGAGCCCGTAGAGCCCGATTTCGAGCGCAAGGGCCAGGAGGACAAGCCCGATATCGACCAGGACCGGCCGGCGAATCATTTTCCGAACCAGCTCCTCGTATTCCTCGTCCTCGACGAGAACGGACGGGCGCAGTCGAACCAAGGCGCGCAGAACCGTCACTCTCAGGACATTCTGGCCTAGAAGCATGTAGACCGTGAGGAGCGGGATGGCCAGTCGAACGGTCACCAGGTCAAGCAGGCCGGGCCCGGCCTGTGGCCCCCAGATGAGCTCTTCGAGCGCCTGCTCCGCCAGCACCACCCCAAACGCAACGGCCGCCTTGACACCTAATGGAAGGGGAATGCGGTCCAGGAGCGTTCGGGAAAGTAGGCGCCAGCGCCGGACGCGGGCGGCCTCATCCAGAGATGAAGGGCCGGCGCTCACTCGTTCCAGACGTTTGGGCAGGCGGGGGTCACTGCGCTTGCGCTGCGGCTTCGCAACCATCGGGTCCCGGGCATGCTGCTTGTGAGTCGATGGAGCGTTGATGCCAGGCCGGACAACGATGCCTGAGACCGCAGTCTACAGCAGAAGGAACCTATCAGCAACGCGGGGGGACCTTCGCAGAAAGGGCATGTCAGCGCGGGGACTGTTGGAACAAGGAAGACTGGGCGACGCGACGGGCCGGCCGGGGCAAGAAGCCCGGCCGGCCCGTCCTCACTTCTTCGGATCCGTTACTTCGACCCGTTGCCGTTCACTGCTCCGCGATTGACCGATTGCTCGGCGATGCGGTTGAGCTCCCGGTCGGCGCCTGCCAGGGCGATTGCCTGCGACCCGGGAACCCTAGGTCGTGGTGGGCTTGGGGAGGCCTTCCTCTTCGGTCCAGGCTTCTTTCGCCGCACGCGAGACGGCGCGCGTCGTCCGCTGCACACGTCCCTTCTGTTCCTCGATGTATTCCTGCCCCTTCTGTTGAAGGGCTTCGGCCCGAAGCCGTGCGTCCTCGGCGGTCTCCTCGATCTTCGAGCGCGCTTGCGTCACCGTGTCCTCAAGTTGGTCGCGCAGTTGCAGGCCCCGATCGCGGATCATGGTCCGGGTCGCCTGCCCCGACTGCGGGGCTGTCAGCAGGGCCACCGCCGCGCCGATCAGCCCGCCAAAGATCATCCCTGAGAAGAACCCGCCTCCACGACGGGATTCCTGTTCTTCGTGTGTCATGTCGCCTCCATTCATCGATTATTCGTTCTCGTCTCTCATCTGCGGCCGCCGGTCAGCAATCCCAAGGCACGTCGGGCCGCGGCTCCCAGACTCGTCAGCGTGATCACCGGCCGGACGACCTTGGCGCTCAGGAACTCGGCCGTGCCTCGAAGCGTCCGCACGGTGTCGCCCGTCGACTCCAGGATGGGTTGAACCTCGTTGCGAACCAGCGCCGTCAGGCTGGCCACCTGAATGGCCAGGACGACCACCGCCAGACCGATCACCAGTCCCTCAAAGCCGAGGAAGATGATGACCACATCCCGCAGGGTTTCGGTCTGCTGGGGATTTCCGAGCATGGCCATCGCCGCCCAGGCGGCGGCTGCAATCAGCCCCACGACGGCCAGGGCGATGACCCATGTCCACCACGGGATGCCCGCCGGCGCTCGCGCGCGCCCCCGATCCGATGTGGTGAGAAAACGATCGTTGCCGGCCGTCATGATCCCTTCGTGTATGTTCCGTCTTCCATCATCGGTCTACGATAGCAGTCGGCCTGTTGGCGTTTCATCAGCCAGGCGCTGAGGCAGCCGTAGGACCTTCTGCTCCTGCGTGTGAGGCTGCGGCTTACGCGTCGAGGCCGGTGCAATTGGCCCCGGACGCGAATCCGGCGACCGAGATGGCCCGAAGGGCAGCCGCGGTCGCCCGCGGCTGCCCGTAAAGCCGCCAATCTACCGAACGGTACCTCGGCGAAACAGGCTGACGATCCACAGCAGAAGCACGGCCCCCACGAGCGAGACCAGCAGGGAACCCAGGCTGAAGTCACCGCTGTTGATCGTCCCGACCCCGAGAAGCGGACTGATGATCCAGCCCGCCAGCAGGGCGCCGACGACGCCGACGACGATGTTCAGCAACGCGCCCTGCTGCGCGTCCGTGCCCATGATCCTGCTCGCCAGCCAGCCCACGAGCGCGCCCACGAGCAACCACAGAATGATGTTCACTACTTTCCTCCTTGATTTGAGTGCCGAAGCCATCCGGCGAGGCGCGGCATGTTTCGTCGCGCCTCGCCATCGTAACGCGCCGGGGATGCAAGCTGCGATATGTCTTTGCCTGTATCCCCTAGGCCGACGACACGGTGCATGCCCCTACCCGGTGACGGTAGGGTCATCCTCGAGAGACGGTCCGGACCAGCGGAGGTCGCGCTTCAGCGCGCCGGCCATGGCCGCGGTCTCCAAGAGGAGGAAGGACCATGACAGGAGACAGCACCCGCGGGGTCGCCAGCCGGGCAGCCATCAGGGGGCATCCTCTGCATCCCGCCCTCGTTCCATTTCCGATCGCCTTCCTGGTGGGCGCCCTCCTGTCCGACGTCGCCTTTTGGCAAACGGCCGATCCGTTCTGGGCCCGCGCATCGCTCTGGCTGGTGGGGGCAGGGCTGGTGGGCGGCGTGTTGGCGGCCAGCCTGGGACTGATCGACTTCTTGAGCATCCGCCGGGCTCGCGGCTTTGACGGTTGGGTGCATTTTCTCGGCAATACCGCCGTCCTCACGCTCGCCTTGATCAGCTTCCTGCTCCGGCGACCCGATCCGCCCGCAGCCGTCTTGCCCTGGGGAATCGTCCTGTCCCTCCTGAGCGCCGGGCTGCTGACCGTGACCGGCTGGCTCGGCGGCGAGCTCGCCTACCGGCACGGCATTGGTGTGGCTATCTCGCCTGAAGAAGGGAACCGGCGTGGCGAGTAGACTTATGCTCGGTCCGCATGGTTGGAGGCCAGCCCATGGACGGAGCCGATCCTCTCAGTGACCCCAGCCCCTCCCTGAGTTCCACGATTGAGCGCTACATCCGCATGGTTATCCAAATGCGGCTGGACGCC
>DASSGB010000232.1:0-81887 GCA_035693825.1 Anaerolineales bacterium | reverse complement strand
GCACGGGTCTGCGTCACTTTCTTCGAGCCGAAATCAACAATCTGCTGCTCCGCGCCACACGTCGGGCGGCGGACGTCGTGGTGTATCAGAGCCAATTCGTTCGTGACTGGTGGGAGCGAGCCCATGGACCGGCGAACGGCGCGGCGCTGGTCATCCACAATGGCGTGCCGCTCGACGTGTATGCGCCCGAGGGACCGCGGCTCTCACGTGGACCGGGCGTGCGAATCGTCGTGGTCGAGGCCAACCTGGCGGGCGGCTACGAGATCGGGTTGATGTGGGCGGCCGACCTGGCGCGAAGGATGCGGCAGGCAATCGCGCGTCCGCTGGAGCTGGCCGTTGCGGGGCGGGTCGGAGGGAAACTTCGAGACGAACTCGCGGCTGAGCCCATCACGTGGCTCGGACTCATTCCGCCGGAGGACATTCCCGCCCTGGATCGCTCGGCGGACGTGCTGTTCGCCTCGGATCTCCATCCGGCCTGTCCCAACGCGGTGATCGAAGCCCTGGCGTGCGGCCTGCCCGTGGTCGGTTTCGAGACGGGCGCTTTGAGGGAGGTGGTCGGCGAAGAGGCGGGGCGCGTCGTCGCGTACGGAGGCGATCCGTGGCGCCTGGATCCGCCCGACGTCGCAGGCCTGGCCCGGGCGGCGACGGAGGTCCTCCAGCAGCCGTCTGCCTTCCGCGAAGCTGCCCGCCGCCGGGCCGTGGAAGCGTTCGATGTGGAACGGATGATAGACGCTTACCTCGAGGCTTTGGAGTGGTAGCCAGTCATAAGTCATCCGTCGTCAGTCTGCGCCCAATTGACCACTGACCACTGACGAGTGGTCCTTACCCCTGCTAGAATCCCATCCGTGAAATCCATCGTTCTGCGCGCGGCGGAAACCGCGGCTCGCTGGCTGCCCATGCGCACGCGGCAAGGGCTGTATCGGCTGGGCCCTTTCACCCGATGGCTGCGTCAAACGCTCAATCGGGCGGCCCCCTCCGGCCTGCATCCGGTGGTCATCGCGGGAGGCGATTTGGAGGGCTTCCGGCTGCTCCTCGACCTCCAGGTGGACAAAGACCTGTGGCTCGGCACCTATGAGCCCGAGATCCAGCAGGTGATCCGAGAGGTGGTGCGCCCTGGCATGACCGCCTACGACCTGGGGGCGAACATCGGTTACGTGACGCTGCTGCTGGCGCGCGCCGTGGGCGAAAGAGGCAAAGTCGTGGCCGTGGAGCCGCTGGCGTCGAACGTCGAACGACTGCGCGAGGCGGTTCGCCTTAATCGACTCGAAAACCGGGTGGTGGTTGTGCCCAAGGCGATCAGCGCCGGACGCGGCCGGGGGCGATTCCTGGTTCATGCTTCGCCCGGGATGGGGCGCCTGGACCAGGCGCCGGGTCGCAGCGAAGGATATGAGGGCGCGGTCGAGGTCGAGATCGTCTCGATGGACGAACTGGTGGAGAAGGACGGCCTCCCGGTGCCCGACGTGGTCAAGGTCGATGTGGAGGGCGCGGAGGGCCTGGCTCTGGAGGGGATGCGGGGGATCCTGCATAAGACGGCGCCGATCCTGCTGGTGGAAGTCCACAACGCCAAGGCCGGCCGGGTGGTGTGGTCTCAACTCACGTCGGCCGGTTATGCCCTGTTCGATCTGGGACGCGGCCGGCGCGTGGAATCGCCGGCTGCGCTCGAATCGAAAGTGCAGCTTCTGGCGAGGCTTCCGTGAGCGCGGAGGTTCAAGGGCGCGTCGGCCTGCAACAGCGGGTCCTGCCTGGCTACCGCGCGACCTTCATCGATCGGCTGGCGGCCCGCTGCCCGGATGGCCTGTCGGTGTTCGCCGGCGACCCTCGCCCGGAGGAGGTCGTCGTTCCGGCGCCGGGACTGGAGACGGCTCAGTGGCACCGCGGGCGGAATCTGCATCTGTTCGGGGGAGCGTTGTTCCTTTGTTTGCAGCCGGGCCTGATTCGCTGGCTCGAAGACTGGAATCCTCGCCTGCTGATTCTCGAGGCCAACCCGCGCTACATCTCCAACTGGGACGCGGCGGCATGGATGCGAGCACGAGGCCGGCCGGTCCTGGGATGGGGGCTGGGCGTGCCGGCCAGGTCCGGTCTCGGCCGCTTTGCGTGGCGTCGTTTCTTGAAACGCCTGAACGGGACGATTGCCTACAGCCAGCGCGGTGCACGCGAATACACCGCGGCCGGAGTTCGTGCCGACCGCGTCTGGGTGGCTCCGAACGCAGTAACGGATTCGGCGGAAGCCGCGCCCGATCGACGCACGCCGTCGGAAGGGGCCCCGCGCCTGATCTTCGTCGGACGACTCCAGAGGCGCAAGCGATTGGATGTGCTGCTGGCAGCCGCGTCCGGTCTGCGCCCTGCCGCAGAAGTGTGGATCGTGGGCGATGGCCCTGCGCGGCGCGAATTGGAGGCGGAGGCTGCGGACCGAGGCGTTTCCGCACGCTTCCACGGCGACGTTCGCGGCGCGCAGCTCGATCGCCTTCTGGACCAGGCGGATGTATTCGTTCTCCCAGGCACCGGCGGCCTGGCGGTGCAGCAGGCCATGGCGCGCGGGCTGCCGGTGATCGTGGCCGAGGGTGACGGGACTCAGGAGGATCTGGTCACAACCGAGAACGGTTGGCTGGTTCCCTCGGGTGATGTCGAGGCACTCCGTCAGAAGCTGCAGACGGCGCTCAGTCGACGGGATCGGTTGTTGGACATGGGGCGCGCCTCGCGCCGCCTGGTCGTCCAGAGGTTCAATGTAGACGCCATGGCAGACGTTTTCGTGACCGCCCTTCGAACGGCGGCGGAGGACGTGTAGCGTGCGTCTGTTGTATGTCGCCGATGGCCGGAGCCCGATCGTAACGCCCTGGCTGGAGTATTTCTCGTCGCAGGGACACGAGGTACATCTGGTCTCGACCCGCCCATGCAATCCCCAGGTGACCTTGGCTTCGCTGCACGTTTTGCCGGTGACGCCGGGTGAGGGGCGAATGGGAGGCATGAATGTCGGCCGAAGCCAGGCCCGCCTGGCGTTGGTGACGACGGCGCGGCATTGGCTGGGTCCGCTGGCGGTGCGCCGAGTGGCGCCGGGGCTGTCGAAGATCATCCACGAAGTTCGCCCCGACCTGGTTCACGCCATGCGGATTCCGTTCGAAGGAATGCTGGCGGCTGCCGCGCGGCCTTCGCGGCCGCTGTTGCTCTCGGTTTGGGGCAATGATTTCACCCTGCATGCTGCCGGCACCCCGGCGATGGCCTCGGCCACGCGTCGAACGCTGCGGCACGCGGACGGCCTGCATACGGATTGCCAACGCGACCTGCGCCTTGCGCTCCAGTGGGGGTGGCCCGAGACGAAACCCTCGATGGTGATCCCGGGCAACGGCGGCGTGGACCGCGAGCTCTTCAGGCCTACCGAACCATCACGGCCCGTGCGCCGGACTCCGCCCGTAAGCGGGAGTCTGGAACGCCCTCTGGTCGTTCAGCCGCGCGGGTTTCGTGCGTACGTTCGAAGCGACACTTTCTTCCGCGCTATCCCCATGGTCTGGGCGACGTTCCCGCGAGTTGAGTTTGCCGGCGTGGGCATGCAGGGCAATCCCGAAATCTATCGCTGGAAGGCGAAGCTCGACGCGGGCGAGCGACTGAAGGCCATGCCGGCGCTGGATCCGGCCGGCATGGCGGACCTGTTCCGAGCCGCATGGGTTTCGGTTTCGCCCAGCGTGCATGACGGGACGCCGAACACCCTGCTCGAGGCGATGGCCTGCGGCTGCCTGCCGATCGCGGGAGATCTCGAGTCGATTCGGGAATGGATCGTGGATGGCGAAAACGGCCTGCTGGTCGATCCCACCGATCCCGCACATGTGGCTCGCTCCATCCTGCGCTCGCTGCGCGAGGCTGACTTCCGGGAGGAGGCCGGCCGGCGCAACCGGGCGATCATCGAGGCTCGCGCCGACCGCCGGCAAGGCATGCAGGCGGCGGACGCAATGTATCGTCAACTGGCCTCGTGAAAGCCGCCAGAGGCAGGATGCTATAATGCCCGCCGACCCTCTCCGCAGGAGCTCCATCCTCGCCTTCGAATGAAACAAGTCGTGCAGCATCTCCGCAGCGGTGCGACCCGCGTCGTGGATGTCCCCGATCCTCAGGCGACTCCCGGGTGCGTGTTGGTGCGCACCGCGGCCTCCATCCTTTCGGCCGGCACGGAACGGATGCTGGTCGACTTCTCCGCCAGGAGTCTGCTGGGCAAAGCCCGGGCCCGACCCGATCTGGTGCGCCAAACCATCGACAAGGCGCGGCGGGAAGGCGTGCTGGCGGCGATGGAAGCGGTGCGCGACCGCCTCGACCAGCCCGTTCCCCTCGGCTACTCCTCGTCTGGAATCGTGGTCGCCCTGGGCGAAGGCGTGAGCGGATTCCGCGCCGGCGATCGCGTGGCCTGCGCCGGCGGAGGGCATGCCATCCACGGCGAATACGCCGTCGTACCGAAGAACCTGGTGGCGCTTCTGCCGGACACCGTGGATTTCGAATCGGGCGCCTTCGCTACCCTGGGCGCCATCGCGCTGCACGGCTTGCGTCTTGGTCGAATGCAGGTGGGCGACCGCGTCGCCGTCATCGGATTGGGCCTGCTGGGCCTCCTGGCCGTAGGCGTGGCGCGCGCCGCCGGGGCCCAGGTTTTCGGCGTCGACGTGCAAGAAAGCCGTGTGGCATTGGCCCGGAACATGGGCGCAACCGCCTCGCTGCGGGCGGGCGCTGAAGCCGCGGCTCAGGCGATAAGCGGCGGCTCGGGATTCGACCTGATTCTGATCTGCGCGGACGGACCGTCGAACGACCCGGTGCATCTCGCCGCGGCCCTGGCGCGTGATCGAGCCCGCGTGGTGGCCGTCGGAGCGGTCGGCCTCGATTTGCCGCGCAACTTGTACTACGAGAAGGAGCTGGAATTCATCGTGTCGCGATCGTACGGACCCGGCCGGTACGACGCGAGCTACGAAGAGAAGGGTCACGACTATCCGCCGGGCTACGTGCGTTGGACCGAAGGGCGGAATCTGCAGGCTGTCGTGGATTTGATGGGAGCAGGGCGCCTCGACGTGCGCCCTCTGATCTCCCACCGGTTTCCGGTGTCCCAGGCCGAGAAGGCGTACACGCTGCTGGCCGAGGCCGGCGAGGGCACATTGGGGATCCTCCTGACGTACGACGCCGCCTCTCCACCAGCGGGCGCTCTGGAGACCACGCGGGTGCTGGCCGAGCCTTCCGTCTCCGCGCAGGCGGTCCGCCTGGGCGTTCTCGGCGCGGGCAATTTCGCCGGCCGAGTGGTCTTGCCCATTGTGCGGTCGATGCGCGGGGTGGAATTGGTGGGCATTGCGGCCGCAGGTGGCCTGAGCGCCACGCGGGCCGGAACGCGTTTCGGTTTCGACTACGCCACGACGGATGCGGCCCGATTGATCGGGGACAGCCGCGTCAACACCGTGGCCATCCTCACGCGGCATCACCTTCATGCAAGGCAAACAGCCGCCGCGCTGCGCGCCGGAAAGCATGTGTTGTGCGAAAAGCCCCTGGCCCTGGCCGGCGCGGAATTGGAGGATGTGGCCGAGGCGCTGCAGGGCGCCTCCGGCTTGCTCACCGTCGGTTTCAATCGCCGTTTCGCTCCGCTGGGCCGGCGCCTGCGCGAAATCCTCCGGTCCGTGCCGGCTCCACTGGCGATGATCTATCGCGTCAACGCCGGCGCCTTGCCTCGCGACCACTGGCTGCGCGACCCCGCCGAGGGCGGCGGACGTCTCGTGGGCGAGGCCTGCCATTTCATCGACTTCATGACGTTCCTGTCCGGTGAGAGGCCGGTGCGTGTCTTCGCCCGGAGTCTGGCGCCGGAAACGGCCGACGAGGAAGACAGCTTCGTCATCACCGTCGAGTTCTCGGGAGGCTCCGTCGGAACGGTCGCCTACCTGGCCAACGGCGATCGGTCGTATGCCAAGGAGCGATTGGAAGTGTTCAGCGGCGGCAGCCTCGCCATCCTCGACGACTTTCGGCGGCTGGAGTTCTCGCGCGACGGCCGCCGTCGAACGTGGAGCTCTTGGCTTCGGTCGGACAAGGGACATCGCGGACTGTGGCGGGCCTTCGTCGAGGCCATCGAGCGCGGCGGCCCGCCGCCGATTCCCTACGGCGATCTCTTCGCCGTTTCCCAGGCGACTCTCACCGCGGCCGACTCGCTGCGAAGTGGAGAACCCGCAGCGGTGGCTGCCATCCTGCCCGAGGCATGACGTCGATCGAGCGTGCCCTGAAGGCGGCGGCCGCACTGGGTCCCGGTCCGCTGGCGGCCTACGCCGTCCATCGCCTGAAACTGGCCACCGGATGGCTTCGGATCAGGACGCCCGGACGTGCCTGGAGTGCATGGGCGCTGGCGGATCTTCTGGAGCCCAGTGTGCCGGGGTCTCCCGAGGCCTACGCCCTCTTTCGATCCGAACGGTCTTTTCCGCGGTTCTTTTTCGACGGCTCCGCTCCACGCCTTCCGATTCCGGCACGGCAGGCACGTTCGTCGGCCGACGCCATCTTGAGGGGATCTCTTGTGAAGTTCACGGGGTCTGCGCCGAGACCCGGATTTCCGCCTCAGGCCTGGAACGTCGTTGTGGGACCGTCGGGCGAGACGAGATGGATCCCGTCGGACCGGCACTGGTCGACTTATGACCTGGGCCGCCTGGGAGTCGACGCGCGTTTGCTCTGGGAGCCGAGCCGATTCGGGTGGGTGCTGCCTTTGGCTCGAGCCTTCCGCGCCACGCGAGACCTGCGGTATGCCGAAGGCTTCTGGCGGCTGTGGGAATCGTGGGCCGATGAGAATCCGCCGAACGCCGGCGTGCAGTGGGCCTCCGGGCAGGAAGTGGCCCTGCGGCTCCTGGCGCTCGTCGTTGCGCTGTATGCCTTTGCCCCGGCCTGGCGAAAGAGGCCGGGGCGGGTGGCGGCGTTGGCGCAGGCCGTTCTGATTCACGCGCGAAGAATCCCGCCGACGCTGGGCTACGCACGCGCTCAAGGGAACAACCACGTGCTGAGCGAGGCGGCCGGCCTCTACACCGCGGGCGTGCTCTTTCCCGAAGCGCGGGATGCGGCCCGCTGGCGGCACACGGGGCGGCGTCTGTTCGTCGAGGGCTTGCAGCGTCAGGTCTTCGCGGACGGCGGCTACATCCAGCATTCGACCAACTACCATCGCCTCGCGCTGCAGCTCGGACTATGGATGGCGCGTCTGGGAAGTGTGAACGAGGATCCGCTGACGCGCGAGGCCATCGCCCTTCTCGGCCGCCTGACGCGGGGCCTGGCGAATTTCGTCGACGCATCCACGGGCGGGGCAGTCCATTTCGGCCCGGACGACGGCAGCGATCTGTTTGCCTTCGATCCTGACCTGACAGTCGACTCTCGCCCCACCTTGCAGGCGGCTTCTCGCCTGTTTCTGGGGGAGCCTCTGCTTGCTTCGGGCCCGTGGGATGAGCTCGCTGTCTGGTTGGGAATCCCTTCCGCGTCGAAGTCGCGGGCGCGGCGAATGAAGAAAGCCGGCCGCTCCGAAAGAGCCGTCGCCCCGATCATGCCCGACGCCGGGCTTGTGCGATTGAACGGCCGAAACACCTGGGGCTGTATGCGGGCGGCTCACTTCCGCTCGCGGCCCGGCCACTCGGATCAACTCCACGTGGACCTGTGGTGGCGCGGCCGGAATGTCGCCCTCGATCCGGGCAGCTACCTCTACCAGGCGCCCGCGCCGTGGGAAGGTGGCTTTGGCGAGGCCGGCCTCCACAACACCCTGACCGTGGATGGGGCGGACCCGATGGAGCGGGCGGGGCCGTTCCTTTGGCTCGATTGGGCGCAGGCCGAGCTTCTGGGGCAATGGAACTCCGCGGGCGGCTCGATCCAGGCGGCCGCGGCTGAGCACCACGGCTACCGGTCGATCATCCATCGAAGGACGCTGGTGCGCGCCGGCGAGTCGTGGTGGATCGTCGCCGACGACCTTCTCGGGCCGGGCCGGCATCGAGCGACCGCCGGATGGAATCTGCCCGATCTGCCATGGAGCTCGAGAGGCGGGACTATTAGACTTCGCTCAAGGAGGGGCGAGATCGGGCTCTCGGTCGAGGGCGGCACGGTCTCGATCTATCGCGCCGGGAAGTGCGTGAAGGGAGAGCCTCCGCCCGAGGCCTCACCCCGGTGGGGATGGCGATCAGGAACGTATGGCCGTATGGAACCGGCGCTGCGGGTCGTGTTCGAGCAAGAGGGGCCCCTGCCGATGCGGATCGTCAGCCGGTTCGAGCTCGGGGGAGGCCGCCAGGCCGAGCCCAAGATCGAGTGGATGCCTCCCGGAAAAGGCCCGGCGGCCGTCGCCAGGGTGCGTTTGGGGAAGACGACCCTGGAAATCGCGGAAGCGTAGGCGATGAATCCGCATCGAGTCCCCTCGTCTAAGCGAGCCCTGGATCTCATCCTGACCATCCCGTTGGTCATCGTGCTCAGCCCGCTCCTGCTCCTGCTGGCATTCCTGGTCTGGGCCGCGCACGGTCGCCCGGTGATCTTCCGCCACACCCGGGCCGGGTTGAACGGCCGACCGTTCACGCTCTACAAGTTCAGGACGATGCGGGATCTCCGCACGGCCGATGGGCGGATACTCCCCGATGAGGTTCGGCTGACGACGCTGGGCCGATTTCTGAGGTCGTTCAGCCTGGATGAACTGCCTGAGCTGTTCAACGTGCTCATCGGAGAGATGAGCCTGGTGGGCCCTCGGCCTCTGCTCATGGAGTACCTGGAGCGGTACTCGCCGGAGCAGGCCCGGCGCCATGAGGTCCTTCCCGGTATGACCGGATGGGCTCAAGTGAACGGGCGTAACGCTCTGACCTGGGAGCAGAAATTCGCCCACGACGTGTGGTACGTCGACCACTGGTCGCTTGGCCTGGACCTCCGAATCCTGGCTCTGACCGCTCTGAAGACGCTCACCAGAGAAGGAATCAGCCAGCCGGGGCACGCCACAGCCGAAGAATTCCTCGGGAACACATACCCCAGAGACACGCCTCCCTAGATCTTCC
Source organism: Anaerolineales bacterium (assembly GCA_035693825.1). GTDB lineage: Bacteria > Chloroflexota > Anaerolineae > Anaerolineales > E44-bin32 > MGOM01. Next base: position 72,897 of record DASSGB010000232.1, on the reverse strand, counting down.
CTCGCAGAAAAGCCCGAGGCGCCGCCACCTGTGGCGGTCTGCGCACAGGCTCAACCCACTTATAGGCGCTCGCAACAGGCCTGAACAGTACTTGCCTTGGCAAGTCTATGCGGGTAGTATCTTCGGCTGGGAAGCCCGCCCTCGAACGGGAGTGCTAAAGGAGGATGCCCGTGAAGCCAGAATTGTCGTTCTACGATGTGAAGTCCAAGTCGAAGTTCACCTCGACCGACTGGCGCATCGAGTCCAAGGTGTCCAAGGGCAAGACCCGCTATTTTGCCGTGTCGAAGGTGCCAGGCGCCGCTCATGAGGCCTGGTTGATCGTCAAGGAAGACTTCGCCAAAGCAAACATGGGCATGTAGCTCAGCGGACCCTTCCCTTTCGGTTTCGGTTCCGATACACAGCCGCTCCCTCTTGGGGGACGGCTGTGTGTCTTTCTCTCTTCTCCATGGCCCTACCGGGGACTTGTAGCAGGCCATCGCGGCCAAGGTATCTCTTGGGCGACGGCCGGGCATCCACTGGGTGAACATCCGCAACCTTCCTCTCGCCCGACGGCCTCGAGGATGCGTTTCTGGCTTCAAGTCCCCCAAGGGGATGCCCCCTACGGGGTGCGAAGCGCGACGATGCGCGAGCCCCGGTAGGGCAATGAGCATCCGGTCCCGCCGCCACGGCGGCACGCTAGCAAGAGGGCGTGATAGAGTCGGAGCCGGGAACCTCGGGGCTTCGCCGACGGCATGCACATCCTCCTCGTCCATCAACTCTTCATCCGGCCGGACGATCCCGGGGGAACCCGGCATTACGAACTCGCCCGAGGGCTGGTGGCCCGGGGCCATCGCGTGACGATCCTGGCCGGGACGCGCAGCTACCTGACGGGAGAACCTGTCACCCGGGCCCGGCGTGAGGTGCTCGAACCGGGCCTGGAGATCATCCGCTGCGGGTCGATCGGCGGCGTCCACCGCAGCTTCGTGTGGCGCACGCTGGGCTTTCTGACGTTCACCTGGACGTCACTGATTGCCGGCCTTCGCCTCGGCCAGGCCGACGTCGTGTGGGGGACATCGCCTCCCCTGCTGCAGGCCGCGTCGGCATGGGCCATCGCCCGCGCCAAACGCCTCCCGCTGGTCTTCGAGGTGCGCGACCTCTGGCCGGCTTTCGCCATCCAGGTGGGAGTGCTGAAGAATCGGTTGTTGATCGCTCTGTCGCGGTGGCTCGAGCGCTTCCTTTACCGACACGCCGAGCGCATCGTGGTCAACTCGCCCGGCTTTATCCCCCATCTGGTTGCCTCCGGCGCGCCCGAGGACCGCATCGCCCTGATCCCCAACGGCGTGGACGTGCGCATGTTCGATCCGAAGGCTCGTGGTGAGGCTTTCCGTTCGGCCCATGGGCTGGAAAGCAAGTTCGTGGCGCTGTACGCCGGCGCGCATGGCCTGTCCAACGACCTGAGCGTTGTTCTGGACGCCGCCGAGCGACTGCGTGGAAATGCGGACATCTCTCTCGTCTTGGTGGGGGATGGCAAAGAGAAACCCGCGCTTTTCGCTCAAGCGGAGACAAGACGTCTGACCAACATGCACCTTCTGCCGCCTGTCCCGAAGGACGCCATGCCCGAAGTCCTGGCCGCGGCCGACTGTGGCATCGCCATCTTGCGGCCATTGCCGCTCTACGCCACCACCTATCCCAACAAGGTCTTCGACTACATGGCCGCGGGGCGGCCGGTTGTCCTGGCGGTGGACGGCGTTGTGCGCGAGTTGGTCGAGAAGGCCGGGGCAGGGATCTTCGCCACGCCGGGCGACGGTGGGGCCATGGCCGAGGCGATTCGGCGCCTGGCATCCGACCGGGCCGAGGCGCGCCGCATGGGGGAGCGCGGGCGAAAACTTGTCGAGGCTCAGTTCGACCGGCCGCGCCAGACGGATCAGTTGGAGCGGCTGCTGCTGGAGGTCGCCGGCTCGCCGCGGCGTGCGGAGTCGCCGGCATGACGTCAAGCTGGCGTCGGCGGTTTGTCCGCAGCGTCTGGGCGACGCACAACGACTCGCCGGCGGTGCGCGCCGCCGTGAGCGAGGTTCTGGCGAATGCCGGCCCTGGCGCTCGCGGCCTCAACGTCGGCGCCGGGGATACTCGATGGGGTGCGCGTTTCGTCCACGTCGACCTGGCCCGGGCGCCGGCCGTCGATGTCGTGGCCGACGCACTGGCCCTGCCTTTTGCGGGCGAGACCTTCGACGTCGTCCTGTCCCAAGAGACCGTCGAGCATCTGGTCGATCCATTCGCCGCGGCGCGCGAAATGGGCCGGGTGCTGGCGCGCGGCGGGTGGATCTATCTCCAGGCGCCGTTCATCATCGGCTACCACCCGGGGCCGGAGGATTACTGGCGTTTCACGCGGGCGGGGATGGCTCAACTGCTTCAACGGAGCGGAGCTGCGCCGGTGCGGGTCGATCGCTCGGTCGGGGCCGGCACCGGCTTCTATCGCATCCTGGTCGAGTTTCTGGCAGGAGGCGCGGCGCGGGTCGTGCCTGCGCTGTATCTTCCCGTCAAGGGACTGGCGTCTCTGCTATGCTACCCGCTGAAATGGCTCGACCGGCTCGTCGGGCGCGGGGCGCAGGCGGATCGGATTGCCGGAGGCTACTTTGCCATCGGGCGCAAGCCCAGCTGACGAAGTGAACGTTCTCTTGACCAGCGCCGGCCGGCGTGTGGAGCTGCTGCACGCCTTTCGGGAGGCCAGCCGCGAAGCCGGGCTGAAGGGACGCATCGTCGCGACCGATATCGACCCGCTGGCGCCAGCCCTTCACGTCGCCGATGAGGCGTTTCTGGTGCCTCCCGTCAGCCATCCGGACTACGTGCCGAGCCTGGCCAGGCTCTGCCGGCAGGAATCGATCGATCTGGTGTTTCCCTTGATCGACCCCGACATTCCGGTTCTGGCGCACGGCCGAGTTGTGATGGAAACCGAAGGCGCCCGCGTGGCCGTCGTGCCGGCTGAGGCGGCCGACCTTACCCGCGACAAGTGGCAGACGTTCGAATGGTTTCGAGCCCGGGGTCTTCCAACACCTCGCACATGGCTGGGAAGTGACACATCGCGTGCCGATCTCACCCTGCCGGCCTTCGTCAAGCCGCGCTACGGCAGCGCCGGCAAACAAGGCTTCAAGGCCGAAACCGCCGAGCAGCTCGAGTTCTTCCTTGGATATGTGGATCATCCTGTGGTCCAGGAGTTCGTGGACGGACCCGAGATCACCAACGATGTCTTCTGCAGCCTCCAAGGGCGGGTCTGGGCGGTGGTCTCGAGAAAGCGATTCGAGGTGCGATGGGGCGAGGTGGCCAAAGGCATCACCATCCACGATGAGGCCATCCAGCGCCACTGCGTGGCGATCGCCGAAGGTCTGCGGGCGATCGGCCCTATCACGGTCCAATGCATGCTGAAGGACGGCAGCCCGCTCTTCACCGAAGTCAACGCGCGTTTCGCCGGTGGGTCGCCGCTGGCCTTTGCCGCCGGAGTGCCTGCTCCGCGCTGGTACTTGGAGGAGGCCGCGGGCCGCGACGTGCGAGCTCCGGCGCTCGGCTCCTACCGCCGGGGCCTCTTCCTGACGCGCTACGACGGCTCGTTCTTCCTGGACGAGGAGGCCCATGCCCGCCTGGCGCGCCGTCGGCTTTGACCTCGACGACACGCTGTACCCGGAACGGAGCTACGTGCTGAGCGGGTTCCAGGCCGTGGCGGGATGGATCGAGACGGAACTCGGCTTCCCGGCAAAGGCGACGCTGGAGGAGCTTGCAGGCCTTTTCTCGGGTGGGATCCGGGGAGACACGTTCGATCGATGGCTGAAGGCCCACGACCTGCCGATTGGATCCTATCGACAACGCATGGTGGACGTATACCGCCGCCACACGCCCGCCCTGTCTTCTTATCCGGACGTCGTACCGGCTCTTCAGCGAATGACCCGCCGATACCGGCTGGGCCTGGCGACCGAAGGCGCGGCCAAGGTGCAGCACGCCAAGCTGGATGCGCTGGGGCTGCGAAGCTTCTTCCAGAGCGTCGTGATCCTGGGTGAAAGCGACCGCGCACGCTGGAAGCCCGAGCCGTGGCCGCTCGAGCGACTGGCGGAAAGCCTGGGCGTCGTGCCGGAGGCGATGGTGTACGTCGGGGATAATCCGGGCAAGGACTTTCTGGCGGCCCGCAGAGCCGGTGTGACGGGGGTGCGGATCCGCCGGCGCGATGGATTGCACTCCGAGGAGGAGCCTCTGACGCCGGAAGACGCGCCCGAGGCCGAAGTGAGCGACTTGCCGGGCCTGGAAGCCTGGCTGGAAGAGCGAGGCGCCGAGCACAGATGAGCGTACCCATGTCTTCCCCTGATCTGACCGAGGCCGAGCGCCAGGCCGTGCTGGACGTCTTGCGCACGCCGCGCCTCAGCATGGGCCCGCAGATCGAGGCCTTCGAAGCCGCCATCGCGCAACTCGTCGGCGCGCGGCATGCCATCGGCGTCAGCTCCGGGACGGCCGGGCTGCACATCTGCATCCGCGCGGCGGGCGTCCAGGACAGCGATCTGGTCATCACCAGCCCGTTCTCCTTTGTGGCTTCAGCCAACGTGATTCTCTACGAGCGGGCCGTGCCGGTGTTCGTCGACATCGACCCGGACACGGCGAACATCGATCCAGTGCGCGTTGAACAGGCGGTGGCCGATCTCACCGATGGAGCAGAATCGGCGGCGCCCTGGCTGCCGAGGCGCGGGGCGAGCCGCGAGGCGAAGTTGAAGGCTCTCCTGCCCGTGGACGCTTTCGGTCAGCCGGCTGATTTGGATCCGATCATGGCCGCGGCCCGCTCTCGCGCGCTGCCGGTCATCGAGGATTCGTGTGAAGCGTTTGGCGCGACCTACAAGGGCCGCCCGGCGGGAATGCTGGGCGATGTCGGGGTGTATGCCTTCTATCCCAACAAACAGATGACGACCGGCGAAGGTGCGGTCATCGTTACCGATCGTGACGACTGGGCCGAAATGGCGCGGTCCCTGCGGAATCAAGGAAGAGCGCCCGGAGACACCTGGCTCGAACACACCCACCTCGGCTACAACTACCGACTGGATGAAATGAGCGCCGCGCTGGGCGTGGCCCAGCTGGCGCGGTTGGAGGAGCTTCTGGCGAAGCGCGACCAGGTGGCCGGATGGTATGGCGAACGTCTGGCGGAGCTGCCGCCGGTCTCACCGCTGAGCCTCGCCCCTCAGACGACGCGCCTGGCGTGGTTCATCTATCCGGTCCGGCTCGCTGCCGGCCTCGACCGATCGCGCATCATGGCGCGGCTCGAGGCGCGGGGCATCCCCTCACGGCCGTACTTCGCCCCGATTCATCTCATGCCGTATTTCGTGGAAAGGTTCGGCTATCGTGCCGGCGATTTCCCCGTGACCGAGGATCTCGGCCGCCGCACCCTGGCCCTGCCGTTCTCGGGGGTCATGACCGAGGCGCAGGTGGACGAGGTGTGCCATGCGTTGCGCGAGGCGATGGGGTAGAAAACCCCAAACCCGTTTTGCAGATGAAGAGGCCCTCAATCTGAGGGCCTCTTCTGCAAAACGGGTTTGGGTCTGCGTTGCTCAACGCACCTGGTTCCAGTTGATGAAGACCATGTTTTGGTCGCACTGGGCCGAGGTGTTGAAGAACACTTTGTCGGAAAGCAGCAGGCCGGCGGTGTCCTTCAGCTGAATCCACAGCGTGCCGGTGGAGGCGATGGGGTGGTCGGAAAGATCGAAGACGTAGCCGGCCGGGCCGATGCGCGTGGCGCTACCGGTCAGCGTGTCGATCTTGACCAACTGGCCCGCCAGCTGTCCCTCCACGTGCACCGTCACGCCCGGGTAAGGCGCCTTGCTCAGGTCGAAGACCTGACCGGCGACGCCCATCCAGTTGCAGCCGTCGTCGTTGGCGAAATTGGTGACGAGAATGTTGCTGCCCGGCTGCACCGAGAAGGGCAGCCCGGTGGCCGTGGGCTGAGGCGTCCCGGTCGACGGGAGCGGGGTCGGCGTTTCGGATGGCAGCGGCGTGTCGCTGGGAAGGGGCGTCTCGGTGGGCGTGTCGGAAGGCGCCGGCGTGTGAGTCCAAGTCGGGGGAAGGTAGATCTCGGGCGTGTTGGTGCGGGTTGGGAATCCCAGGGTCGGCGGCACGGTGGGGCCGGGCTCGAAATGGACCGGCAGGAAGGGGTTGATGGCCTCGACCAGGGAGGGGTTGGAGAATACGGCGGCCATGCCCGCAGCCACGGCGGCCGTCGCCAGGAGAATGACGATGGTCAGGCAGTTCGCCAGGGAAGCCCCCAGCGACCCACCTCGACGGCGCAGCATTCTGGGTTGCATGTCGATCTTTCCTCCCGGCCTAGGGTGCGGCCAAGATGTCGATCAGGGATTCTGCGCGGCGGGCCGCCAGCCACTCTTCCACGGCGCGCGTCTGGAGGGCCAGGCGCGCCTCGGACGACAGGGCGTGCTCGCCGCGTTCGATCACCCGGACGATATGATAGCCCAGGCTGCTCTCGATAATGTCGCTTGTCTCGCCGGGGGACAGGCCCCAGGCGGCTGAATCCACTTCCGGAACGAGCAGATAGCCAGGCGGGAACCAGCCCAGATCCCCGCCGGCCGGACGCGTGCTCGCGTCGAGCGAATACGCGGAGGCCAGGTCGGCGAATTCGGCGCCGGCGGCCAACTCGGCCTGCAGCGCGACCGCCTCGTCGCGCGTGGCGACGAGAATATGCGCGGCGTGGACCTGGTCGGCGTTTTCGCCTACGCCCGCGGAAATCTGCTCCACCTGGTGGGCCGCCAGCATGTCGACCTCGAGGGCGCGCTTGAAACTGTCCAAGGTGTATGCGTTCTCCGCCAGCCAGGCGCCCATGGCCTCGTTACCGCCGCGGGTCGCCGCCAGTTCCTCCAGGCGCGCGTCGATCTGCTCGCCCGAAACCGTCACGCCTGCCGCCCGGGCCGCCTGCGCCAACAGCAGCCGATCGACCAGGGCTTGCAGGACTTGCATCTCGTATTCGCCTTGAGTTGCAAGGTCGATGCCAAGCGAGGCCTGCGCCGCCTCGTATCGCTGGACTTCGGCCTCCCAATCCGACAGCCAAATGCCCTCGCCGTTGACCAGCGCTGCCATGGGCGGCAGGGTCGGGGTCGGAGGGATGGGTGTCGGACTGGGAGTAGCTGTCGCGCCGGCAAGGAAAGGCAGCGCCGTGCAGGCTGTGGCGGCGATGCAGAGCAGGGACAACCCTGCCAATGCCCTGTTGCGGAGGCTCATACGGCCGCGGATTATACCCAGCGGAAGAAGCCACCAGCCGCCAGGCACCAGCTGCCAGTCACCAGCCACCAGCCGCGACGGTTACCGGTCTTCAGTTTCCGGATGCACGCCTGTCTCATAGAATGCAGGAGATGATGGGCAGCTGGGAACTGGAACCTGGCAACTGGCAACTCTAAGTGCTGGACGCTGGACGCTGGCAGTTGGAAGCTCGAGGCTGTCAGCCCGTCTCCGAGGTGACGACCAGGACCATCGGGCGGCGCTTGGTTTCGGCGTAGAACAGCTTGCCCAGCTCGCGCTCGACGCGTTCGGGGAGGGCATTCTCGGTGCCGTTCGCCAGCTCGCGCACACGCTGGCGGGCCTGGCGGAACAAAGCCTCGGCGTCGGGTAGATAGACGAAGCCGCGCGTCTGTATTTCGGGATCGCCGACCAGAGCGCCTGTCTTCGGATGCCGGCGCAGATGGACCAGCACGAAGCCGTCCCGCGCCAGCGACTCGCGCTCGCGCATCACAGCAGGGCCGATGTCGCCCACCCCGCGGCCGTCGACGAAGACATACCCGCCTGGAATGCGCTCGCCCACCTGCATCACGCCCTCGCGGAACTCGATCACTGTCCCGTTTTCGACGATGGCGATCCGCTCGGCGGGTATGCCGATCTCCCGGGCGAGGCCTGCATGCCGCGTCAGGTGGCGCAGCTCGCCGTGGATCGGCACGAAGTACTGGGGCCGGATGAGCTGCAGCAGGAGCTTCTGCTCCTCCTGGCTGGCGTGCCCCGAGACATGCACGGGGGCGATGGCGTCGTAGATCACTTTCGCCCCGCGTTGAAGCAGGCGGTTGATCGTCCGATGGACCATCTCTTCGTTGCCCGGGATCGGGTGGGAGGACAAGACGACGGTGTCGCCCGCCATCAGGTCGAACTGGCGGTTGGTGCCGGTCGACAGGCGGCCGAGGATCGACGAGGGTTCGCCCTGCGTGCCGGTGCACATCAGGACGACGCGCTCCGGCTTCATCTTCAAAGCCTCGTCCAGCGGCACCACCAGTCCGTCGGGAACGGTCAGGTAGCCGAGCTGGCGGGCGATGCGAACGTTGTCGATCATGCTCGTGCCGACCAGCGACAGGACGCGCCCGTGGCGGTCGGCGGCCCGGGCCGCCTGCTGGATGCGGGAGATGAGCGAGGCGAAGGTGCCGATCAGGATTCGACCTTTCGCCTGAAGGAAGACCTCGTCAAAGGCCGGGTCGATGACGGCCTCCGACGGCGTCCAGCCCGGCCGCTCGGCGTTGGTGGAGTCGGCCAGCAAGGCCAGGACGCCGCGCTGGCCGAGCTCGGCCAGTTTGCCGAAATCCGTGGGCCAGCCGTCGACCGGCGTGTGATCGAACTTGAAGTCGCCCGAGTGGACGATCAGTCCGGCGGGCGTGTCGATGGCCAGCCCCACGCCGTCCGGGATGGAATGGCAGACGTGGAAGAACTCGACGCGGAAGGGGCCCAGGCGCGCGTGATCGCCGGCCTGGACCGTGTGGAGTTTGGCTTCCTTCGCCAGACCGGCGCGGCTGATCTTGGATTCGAGCAGGCCGCGCGTCAGGGGCGTGGCGTAGATCGGAGCCGGGATGTCCTCCAGAACATGGGCGATGGCGCCGGTGTGATCCTCGTGACCGTGAGTCACGAGAATGCCGCGGACCCTGTCGGCCTTGTCCTTGAGGTAGTTGAAGTCGGGGATGATGTAGTCGATCCCCAACATGTCGTTTTCGGGGAACATGATGCCGGTGTCGACGACGAGTATGTTGTCGCCGTATTCCAGGGCCATCATGTTCTTGCCGACTTCGCCCAGGCCCCCCAGGGGCACCAGGCGCAGTGGTTTGGTGCTCATGCAACAATCCTTTTCATGGTATCCGGAGCGACCGCGGCGGTCGTTGCCAGGCGAAGGGCGCGCGGGCGGCGCGGTCGGAAGTCGGTTCGCACCGCATCCGTTCGTCGGGGTCCGTCGCCGGGTCGCTTGTCAGGCGGAACGGGGAGGGCCTTGCCGTGGGATGGACGAGGAGTGAAGTCCCTCGTCGGTGGAAATGCGATCGCAGCTTTCGAAACCGTTGAAACCCGCGGGCGCTCTCGCGCCCGCGCCGGGTCTGTCCGGAAAGATTGCTGCACTTGTAACATGTCGCGCGGCGGCTGTCAATCTGGGTTTCCGAATACAGAATCACTGCCCTGCCGGGGACTTGTGGCGGGGCTCGCATCCGCGAGGCCGCTGGGCGAGAGCAGGAAACGTCCCGGTGAAGCGAGGAGATCGCTTCGTAGGCCTTCGACCTCCTCCCGGTGACAACTATTCGCGGGCGGCGGCTGTCCTTGCGCGGTAGGGTCATCAACGAAACAGAGCCCGCAGGCGCGCCCTGAGCCGGTGGCGAGGGGCGCGCCGGAGGCCGTCTCGCCCCGGCGGGCCGGGGCTTCGCGCGGCCCGCCTGCACCTGCGCTGCGCTTGGTGCGGCGCAGGCGAACGGGGGCAGCAAATCGGTCAGCTGCGCGAGAGGCGGCAAGTCAGCATGCTTGACGCGGCCCACCTTGAGGCCCTATACTCCTCCCACAACTGATAACCCCTGGGCAGAGGTGGCCTTCGCCCGGATGCGAAGGTCAACGAAGGGGAAGCCGGTGACTGCGGCTCGCACGCGGAAGTCCGGCGCTGTCCCGCAACTGTAGGGAAGGCTGTCAGCTATCGGCTGTCGGCTATCAGCTTGGGCGGTTTCGGCTGATGGCGGAAGGCTGATGGCAGACGGCATCCAAGCCAGGATACCCGCCTCTGCCCGGCGCTTGACATGCCTTCGCGGAAAGGAGGCGGCGCCTATGTACCTCGCGCCTCCCCGCCAGAACGGGGAGGTTGTGTTTCTGGCCGTAGCCTGACCTTCTAAGGGAGCAAACCATCATGTGGATTCGACGGCTCATCCTTGTATCTGTGCTTTTCGGTTGGATCCTCTCGCCGCTGCCCGCCGCGGCGCAGGACGGCGCGGCCGCGGCGCTGGCCTGGTTGCGAACAGAGCAGCTGGCCGACGGAGGCTTCTCGACCGGGTTCAGTGAGGGCAGTGATCCTGGCGCAACGGCCGACGCCGTGGTGGCCATCGCCAGTGCCGGCGAGGATCCGTCGACGTGGGTCGTCGAGGGCACCTCGCCGATCCAGTACCTCACGGCGCAGGCCACCAAACTCGAAACGCCCGGCCTGGCGGCCAAGGTGGTCCTGGCCGCCGTCGCCGCGGGCGAAGATCCGCGCGACTTCGGCGGCGCGAATCTGGTGGACGCGGTGCTGGCGGGTTTCAATTCCGAGACGGGTTTGTTCGGAGGCGGCCCCTACGACAGCGGGCTGTCCGTGTTGGCCCTGCGCGCCGCAGGTGAAGCGCTGCCCGAAGGCGCGCTGACGGGTCTGGTGGCCACGCGGTTGCCGGATGGAAGCTACTCGTTTGCGGGCGACATGACCCCGGACGCCGGTGACAGCAACACCACGGCTCTCGTCGTTCAGGCGCTGCTGGCGGCCGGTGCCGGATCGGAGGCCGCACCCTCGATTGACTACTTCCGCCTGGTGCAGAACGCGGATGGGGGCTGGACCTACCAGAAGCCGAGCGCCTTCGGTGAGGACACCGATGCCAATTCGACGGCGGTGGTGATCCAGGCGCTGATGGCCTCCGGGCAAGACCTGAGCGAATGGGGCCATCCGGAACGCGCCCTGCAGGCGCTGCAGCAGCCGAGCGGAGCGCTGGCGTTCAACGCCGCCACGCCCGGGGACAACTTCCTGGCGACGGTCCAGGCCATCCCGGCCCTGGCGGGGGCGGATCTGACCGACGTGCCGCGACTGCCGGCAGGTTTCGCCGCGACCGGCGGATCCACGACCCCGATCCTGATGGCGACACTGGTCGTGCTGCTAGCGGTCCTGGCTGCCGCCGGGCTGCTTGGCAGATCGCGTAGGGCCGAAGGTTAGCTTGGTGCCGAAATCGCGCAGGCGCACGCCCACGATTCCTCGCGACCGCTCGACGCCCGGCCGCACGGCAGGTGCATCGCCCGCGTGAACTCCAACGCGAATTCTGGCACACGGCGGCGCATCCATCCGACAGCCTGGTTGGTGTGGACCGTGTGCGCGGTGTCGACGGCGCTGCTCGTGCGAAACCCGTGGTACCTCATGCTTCTGGGGGCGCTGGCGGCCGTCGTGCGCTGGCGTGTCACGCGCGAGCCGCCGTCGCTCTCGACCTTCCTGCTGGTGGCCTCGCTGCTGGCGACGTCAACCCTGATCAACCTCATCTTCAGCCGCGCCGGCGCGACGGTCCTCCTCGAATTGCCCATCCGCTGGATCGGAGGTCCATACACGCTGGAGGCGGTCGCGTTCGGCGTCGTGGCCGGCCTGCAGATCGGGGCCGTGCTGCTGATCATGGTGCTCTTCTCAGCCGTCGTGACTCCGGCCGATCTGTTGCGGCGGACGCCTCCCGGCCTGTACCCGTTGGGTGTGGTAGGGATGCTCGGCCTCACCTTCGCCCCGCTGGCCCGTCGGAGCTACATGGATCTGGTGGAGGCGCGCCGGATCCGAGGCCAGGCTTCGCAAGGGATCCGTGAAGCCCGCGCTTCGGTCGAGCCGCTGGTGATCCTGAGCCTGGAGCGCGCCATGGCCCAGGCCGAAGGCCTCGTGGCCCGCGGCTGGGGGACGCAGCGTCTGCGCCGCGCCAGGCGGTGGCTCATGATTCTCGGCTGGGTGGTTTTGGCGCTCGGACTCGGAGTCTGGGCGGCGCAGCCGGGCCTTCTGTCGCTGGGCTTGGGTCTGATGGCGCTGTCGGTTGTGTTCTTGAGTCGGAGCATGCAGAGGGAGAGCCATCGATACCGGCCCGAAGTATGGAGAGCGAACGACAGGATCATCGCCGGGCTGTCCGGCGCGGCGGGCATTCTGCTGCTGACGGTCATGGCTCGCTGGCCGGCGCTCCTGACCTACTATCCCTACCCTCAGCTCAGCCTGCCGTCGCTGCACCCCGCGCCTGTGTTGATCGTCGCGCTTCTGGCCGCACCCCTGATCGGCGCCCGCCATGGTTGACCTCGAGGGCGTTTCCTACTGGTATCCCGAATCGAGGCTGCCGGCGCTCGATTCCATCGATCTGCATCTCGAGCCTGGCGATCGGCTGCTGGTGAGCGGGCTGTCCGGCGCCGGCAAGTCGACCTTGCTTCGCGTCTTCAACGGCCTGGTGCCTCATCTCTATGGCGGCCGATTCCGCGGTCGAGCGCGGATCGGCGGGCTGGACGTGCACCGCGCCGGACCGATGCAGCTGGCGGCCCAGGTGGGCATGGTCTTTCAGGAACCGCAGGCGAGATTCCTCTCCGCCTCGGTCGAGGACGAAATCGCCTTTGGCCTCGAAGTGGCCGGTCTCGCCGGGGCCGAAATCCGCCGGCGAGTGGCCGACGTCATCGAACGCCTCGACCTCGGGCCCCTGATGTCGCGTGCGCTCGACCGGCTTTCAGCCGGCGAGCAAGCGCGCGTGGCCATCGCCGCGGGGCTGGCGCGCCGGCCGGCGATGCTGGTGCTCGACGAGCCGTCGACCGAGCTCGATCCGATGGCGGCGCAGGCGCTGGTGGAATGGCTTGACGATCTCACCGAAGACCACGGGCTGACCCTGGTGCTCGCCGAGCATCGGCTTGGCCGCTGGATGGAGAGCGTCAACCGGATGGCTTATCTGGAGGCGCCTGGAAGGATGGTCGCCTGTGACGGGCCGTCGGCGGTGACGAAGTGTATGCCGTATGCCGACCCGCTGCAGGAGGCCGCCCGCCGGCTCGGCCTGGAGGACACGGACGACCATTCCGCGCTGGCGCAAGCCCTGCACGCGCTGCCCGATCCCGCCCCGCGCCCGCGAGCCGCGTCCGATCCGACGCGACTCTCGACGCGCGGCCTCGAGTTCTCCTACAACCACCGGCCCGTCCTCATGGGCGTCGACCTGGAGGTCGCGCCTGGAGAAATCCTGGGGCTGGTGGGGCGCAACGGATCTGGCAAGACGACTCTCCTGCGCTGTCTCATGGGACTGGAGGAGCCGGCCTCGGGCGAGGTTTTCCTGGATGGATCTTCGCTGTCGCAGGTTCCGGTCGCGACGCGAGCACGACACATCGGCTTCGTGTCTCAGACGCCGAGTTCCATGCTGTTTGCCGACTCCGTGGAAGCCGAGTTGGATTTCACCTTGCGCAGCCACGGACTGCGGGACCGGCCTCCGGTGGACCCCTCCTGGATGCTGGAGGCGCTCGGGCTGACGGCCGTGCGAGGCGCCTACCCGCGCGATCTCTCGGCGGGCCAGCGGCAGCGCGTCGCGCTGGCCGCGGTCATGGTGACTCACCCGGAAGTTCTGCTCCTGGACGAGCCGACGCTCGGGATGGATCCCATGGCGCAGCGCGAGCTGGGCGAGCTGATGCGGAACTGGTCGAAGGACGGCACGGCGGTGATCGTCGCCAGCCACGACGTCGAATTCCTGGCGGCTCACACCGGCCGGATTCTCGTCTTGCAGGACGGCCGCATTGCCGACGCGGGCCCCACGCGGGAAACGCTTTTCGCACAGGCCGGTTTCCGCACCGCCTTGCAGACGCTGACCGGGAGACCCTGGCCGGCATGCGCGGAGGACATCGGCCGTTCAGACCGAGGATGAGCAAGCCGGCCGCGTCCGTCGTCGAACTTTCGCCTTCCGCCGAAGGGCGGGCCGCGGATGTGCTCACGCGCGCCTTCGCGGACGATCCTTTCTACTCCTTCCTCTTTCCCGAGGAGCAGCGCCGGCTTCGCTTTACCCGGAATCTGTGGAGGGCCCTCATCCACACCTGCCGGATCCTGGGCAAGGTCTACGCGACAGCCGGGCTGGAGGGAGTCGCCTGTTGGGCCGCTCCCGGCCGGGACGATCTCACCTTTGCGCGCGCGCTGCGTACAGGCTTCGCGCTGCCGATCTCGTTTCTTCGTGCTCCGGAAAAGCCTCGCCGCCTCCTGTTTCGAGCCGTGGAGATTCTCGACGGCGAGCGTCGCAGGCTCATGACCGGTCGCTTCTGGTATCTCCAGGCCCTGGGCGTCGAGCCGGGCCGCCAAGGGCAAGGAATCGGCAGTCGTCTCCTGGCGCCGATCCTGGCCGTTGCCGATGCCGAGAAGTCCGCCTGCTACCTGGAGACCGTGAAGGAAGATAACCTCGCTTTCTACGCCAAGCACGGTTTTCAGGTGCTCAGCCACCTCGAATTTCCCGGAACGCCGATTGAGTTGTGGACGATGCGACGTGGTCCCGCGTGAGGCGGGTACACTTCGGTGCGCGGCGATTCGTCAAAGTGGAGGGCGGGAGATGCCGACGGTAGAGCAGGCGCGGACGTGGTATCCGCACAACGATACTGTCCACGGCTTCGATCACGTGCTGCGCGTTCTGGCCCTGGCCGAGAGACTGGGGAACGAGCTGCGCGCTGACCTCGACGTCCTGCGCGCCGCGGCTCTCCTGCACGATGCTTCCGGCGCGGCCCCGGGCGAAGGTTCGACCCGCAGCCATCATGAGCAGGCCTCGGCCGAGTTCGCCCGTCAGGTGCTGGAAAACGAAGCATGGCCGGAGCCGAGAATACGGGCGGTGGAACACTGCATCCGTTCTCATCGCTACCGCAGCCGCGAAGCTCCGGCGACTCTCGAGGCCGAGATCCTCTTCGACGCCGACAAACTGGATGTGGTGGGGGCTTTCGGCGTGGCGCGGACGATCGCCTACGCCATGCAGGCGGGTGAGCCGATCTTTGCCGAGCCATCGGAGGTCTTTCTCCGCCAAAACCGATCGGCACCCAACGAACCCCACAGCGCGTATCACGAGTACCTCTTCAAGCTGCGGCACGTGGCCGGCAGGCTTCATACGCGCCCGGCGCGCCGATGGGCGCGCCGCCGGGAACGCGTGCTGACGGCTTTCTTCG
Source organism: Anaerolineales bacterium (assembly GCA_035693825.1). Classification (GTDB taxonomy): domain Bacteria; phylum Chloroflexota; class Anaerolineae; order Anaerolineales; family E44-bin32; genus MGOM01. Next base: position 57,771 of record DASSGB010000232.1, on the reverse strand, counting down.
AGCAGCTCGCCGCCGAAGCGCGCGGACAAAGCTAGAGGTTGAGCAGCCTTCGTCCAGCCTGGCACGATCCTTGCGCCGGCTGCGTTGACCGGCGGGTGGCGGCTTGGTACGATTTGTCTCGACCATGATCCCGGACGACAGACCTCTCATCCTGTTGACCAACGACGACGGCATCCGTTCGCCCGGATTGTGGGCCGCGGCCGAGTCGCTGTCCGAGATCGGCTTCGTGTTCGTGGTAGCCCCGCGCGAGCAGCAATCCGGCAGCGGTCGAAGCATGCCTCCGAGTTCCGACGGCGCCATTCACGAACAAGACGTCGTGGTCGGCGGGAAGTCGTGGAAGGTGTACGCCGTGGGAGGCTCGCCGGCGCAGGCCGTCCAGCACGCGCTGTTCGAGCTCGTGCCGCGCAAACCGGATCTGGTCGTGTCTGGGATCAACTACGGCGAGAACGTCTCCACCAGCGTGACCATTTCGGGCACGATCGGCGCTGCGCTGGAAGGCGCCGCGGCCGGAATCCCGGCGCTGGCGGTCTCCCAGGAAGCCGAGAGCCGCTATCACCTGACGCATTCGGAAGAAGTGGATTTCTCGGCGGCGGCCTTCTTCGCCCGCCAATTCGGCGCGACGCTGATGAAGACCGGCCGGCTGCAGGATGTGGATGTCTTGAAGGTCGATGTGCCGATCGGGGCCACGCCCGAGACACCGTGGAGGCTCACGCGGCTGTCACGCATGCGCTACTACGAGCCGGTGGCCTCCGGCCGCACCGAGCTGAGCGAACCGGGACTGATGGGTTACCGCGTTTCGGTGGAGGCCAGTTCTCTCGAGCCCGGGTCGGACGCACATGCCCTGCGCGTCGAACGCAAAGTGTCCGTCACCCCGCTGAGCCTCGACATGACCTCGCGCGTCCCTTTCGCCGAGCTCGAGTCGGCCCTGAAGTCGAGACGATCGTAGGCTGCCCCGTTCAGTCGTCAGTCATCAGGTGTCGGTCTGACCACTCACCACTGACCACTGACCCCTATTCTTCCAGCGCCTCGAGCATTGCCTGGTGGATGAGCCTGTTGCTGGCGATGATGGAGGTGGGCGGGCGAAAGATGTCCTCCTCGCCGCTGAGGCGCGTCACTCGACCGCCGGCTTCGCGCACGAGAAGAATCCCCGCCGCCCAATCCCAGGGTGATAGACGCAGCTCCCAGTAGCCGTCGAAGCGGCCGGCGGCGACGTAGGCCAGATCGAGCGCCGCCGAACCCAAGCGCCGCAGTCCCTGGGCGCGCAGAGCCATCTTCGAGAAGAGCTCCAGGTTCGTTTCATCCGCCGTCCGGATATCGTAGGGGAAACCGGTGACGAGCAGGGCCCGGTCGAGGCTGGCTGTGGAGGAGACGCGCAGCCGCGCCTGGTTGAGGAAAGCGCCTCCGCCCTGGATGGCGTGAAAGAGCTCGGAGCGCGCCGGGTCGAAGACGACACCGAGCCGGATATCGCCGCCTTCGGCGTAGGCCAGCGACACCGAGAAATGCGGCAGCCCGTGGGCGAAGTTGGTCGTGCCGTCCAGGGGGTCGATCAGCCAGCGGCGCGCGCCTTGGGCGCCGCCGCCTTCCTCGGCCAGAATCGGATCGTCCGGAAAGGACTGCCGCAATCCATCCACCAGAAGACGTTCCGAACGCAGATCGTATTCGGTCAGGAGATCGATGGCGCCTTTGTGTTCGATCGTTTCGACCGATCCCAGCCCGGCTCGAAGCAGCGCGCCTGCCTGGCGCGCCAGTTCGACGGCACGTTCGTAGCGATCCTGGAGGGAAGGTGGGGACATGTGGCCTCGAAGGCTTTGTCGGCGGCGAGAGGATCGGTCCGCGGTCAATAGGCAAGATACAGGCGGTGGCCGCCGGGCGAGAACACGGCCTGCCAGCGAGGCAGGAGACGCAGGGCGTCCCAGCTCCACAGCAAGACGAGAAGGATGATCACCAGAACCGCGGCCAGGATGGCCAGGCGGGCCGGCGGCGATGGCTGCAACCAGCGGCGGCGCTCGAGCCACGCGTAGGCCGCGTAGGCCGACAGCCACGGAAGTACGGGCAAGTGGAATCTCGGCTCGGCCAGGACGGGTATGTACGGCAACATGCCCCCGATCAGAAAGGCCAGGCTGAACCAGCGGCCCCCGGAGCCGGGAGCAACGGCGAAGCCCAGCGGCGCGGACAGGGCGACGGCCATCCACGGTCCGACCAAGACAAGCATTGCCGCCAGGAGCACGCCTGACGGCAATGGACCGAAGGTGTTGTTGCTGTAGAAGTACGCCAGCTCGCGCGTCTCCCAGCCCCAGAAATACGCCAATCGCCGCAGTGTGAGAAGACCCGCCCGCGTGGGGTCGCTGCGAATGAAGCCCAGCGCGCGCTCCATCGTCCATCGGTCGCGTTCGCCGTCGTCGAGCATGTGGACGGGCATGAGCGCGATGCGCGTCACGAAGCCGCCGTCGCCTTCGGGGTGGTAGCCGATGAACAGGTTGTAGCCCAACGTGGTTTCGACAAAAGCCGGCCGGCCCAACACGCGGCTGTTGCGGATGGCCCACGGCGCCACGATGGCCGCGGCAGCGATCGCCGTCAACAGGGCGCGGCGCGCGCCGGCGCGCCGGGCGAGCCACACCAGGGCCAGAGGCCACGTGAGCACGAACGCGCCGCGGGTCAGGGTGGCCAGTCCCATCGTCACGCCCGCCACCGCCGCCGGGGCGTCGCCAGCAGACCGCGCCGCGCGCAGGAGAGCCAGCCCCGAAAGAATGACCAGGGGCATGAACAGATTCTCGGAGCCGAGGCCGAGGGGATACATCCACAGGATCGGGTACAGCGCAACGACGGTTCCGGATATCCAGGGCGCTCGCGGGGAGGGCAAGAGCCGGGCGGTCAGCAGAGCCGTCAGGGGCGCAAGCATCGCTCCGAGGCCGACTTGAATCAGACGGACCGCGGCCAACCGCTGTGTCATGCCCACCAACGAGTAGATCCCGGCGAGGAAAAGCGGGTACCCGGGAGCACGAAACGTGGTGAGATACCCGTCGGCGGGAACGGCTTCTGTCGGAAGATCGATGGCATACCACTTGTCGAGATACGGTCGCAGGGCCGCCACGTCGGCGCGGGTGTACCAGCGGTAGCCGTTTCCGGAGGCAAGCGAGCGGCCGAGCATGTCGTACTGGAACATGTCGTCCAGGCCGATGGGGAGGTTCAGGTACACCAGGGCCAGCGCCAGGCGGGGAAGCGCAGCCACCAGGAACAGCCCCGCGAGGAGTCGCCCGCTCGGCCGCTGCGGGGCCGGTGGGTCAGGACTGACCGAGGAAACCATCGATCTGCGCCAGGAGAGAGGCGACGTCGTCCGGGGTAATTTCGCCCATGTGTCCGATGCGGAACGTCTTTCCTTTGAGCGGTCCGTAGCCGTTGGCGATGGCCATGCCCGCGCGGGACAGGTGGGCCGAAAGGGCGACGATATCGATGGCGCGCGTGTTGGATATGGTGGTGACCGTCTTCGAGCGAAACCCGGCGCGGGGGAAGACCGACAAACGATCCTCGGCCCAACCCTGGGCTATTTGCGCCATGCGGCTGTGGCGTGCGAATCGGGCCTCGAGACCCTCGGCCAGGATTCGATCGAGTTGCGCGTCGAGGGCGTACAGAAGGGAAATGGCCGGCGTGGCCGGCGTGTTGTGCTGTTGGAGGTACTTCTCCAGCAGCAGGAAATCGAAATACCAGCCTCGGTGGGCGATCGTGGCCGCGCGCTCGAGGGCGCGATCGCTGACGGCGGCGAAGGCCAACCCCGGCGGCAGCGCGAAGCACTTCTGCGAGGAGGTGAGAACAACATCCAGCCCCCACTCGTCGGGCCGAAGGTCGACTCCGCCGGCAGAGGACACGGCGTCGACGAGCAGCAGCGCTTCGGGCGCCGCGGCGCGCACGGCTCGGGCGATATCGGCCACCGGGTTTTCGATCCCGGTGGACGTCTCGTTGTGGACGATGGCCACCGCGTCGTAGCCGCGCGCCACGGCCTCGGCCACCTGATCCGGCCGATGCGGCTCGCCCCAGGCCGCGTCGAGGCGGTCGGCGGCAAGGCCGTTGGCGCGCGCGATGTCATACCAGCGTTCGCCGAAAGCGCCGCCAACGCACACCAGCACGCGCCGCGCGACCGTGTTGCGAACGGCCGCTTCCTGGAGTCCACTCCCCGAGGAGGCGGTGATGTACACGCGCTGGCGGGTTTGGAGTACCTGCTGAAGGCGAGGTTGGATGCGGGCCATCAGATCCGAACATGCCTGGCTGCGATGCCCGATCATGGGGTGGGTCTGCGCTGCCAGAATCTCGGGGGCGACATCGGTCGGCCCCGGCACGAAAAGGTGCGCCATGGCTTCCCTCGGCGAGTGGACAGGGGCATTCTAGCAGAGGACCCCGACCGACGATGCGGCCATGATTCGCCTGCGGCCGATGCATGGACGCCTTGGGCCGCCCCTCAAAGTTCTTCATCCCTTGTTGACTTTTCTTAAAGGCCCATTACAATTCGCGCGGATAACATGAAAACCAAACGAGGAATATCGTAACCTCGGTTCCGAGGCGTGGTCCGAATGAACCCTCTGCTCACATTATGTCCAGTTTGTGGCGAACGGCTCGCGGTGACGAGGCTTCACTGCCGCAGTTGCGACACGACCGTGGACGGCCAGTTTGAGGTCGGCCGCCTGGGTCGACTGACTTCCGATCAACTGACGTTCGTGGAAACGTTCCTGCGGTGCGAGGGGAAGTTGAACCGGATGGAGCGCGAAATGGGGCTGTCCTATCCGACGCTGCGTTCGCGCCTGGTCGACGTCGTGCGCCAGATGGGATTCCCTGTGGGTGAAGAATCCTCGTCGAGGTCGGAGGACGAGCGGCAGCGCGTCCTGGACGACCTGGCCGGCGGCCGTATTACTTCGGACGAGGCGATGCGTCTGCTGGAAGCAGAGTAGACAGCGAAGCGGAGGCGATCGGTATGGAGAGCGTCCGTCAGGAAGTCGGCCCGCACCCGCGGGTGCATATCACCTCGATCGACGGCGACCTTCGGGTCAGCGGCCGGCCGGGGACGCGCCTGGAAGCCCAGGCAGGCAGCCGCGGCGGATTGCTGGTGCAGGCGCGCGGCAATGGCGTTGAGGTGACCTGCCGATCCGGATGTCTCCTGTTCCTGCCTGAGGACAGCACGCTCGAGGTGGAGCGCGTGTCGGGGGACGCGCGGCTGGCCGACCTGGCGGGCGAGCTCCGGCTGGGCGACATCGCCGGTGATCTCAGCTTGCGTCACGTCGGAGCCACGCACGTCGAGCACGTGTCGGGCGACCTGGCGGTTCGGAGGCTTGTATCCGGTCTGCGAGTCGCGATCGTGGACGGAAGCGCCCGGATGGAGCAGGTCACCGGGCCCGTCCATATCGACCAAGTCGCAGGAGACCTGCGAGCCATCCACCTGGAGGGCGGTCTTCAGGTGCATGCGCGTGGAGATGCGATGCTGGAGTGGCTGCCGCCTGCCGGCAGCAGCTCATCGGTTCGCGCCGAGGGGGACGTGGTGTGCCGCTTCCTCACCTCCGCCTCGGCCAGAGTCACCGGCAGGGCGCAGGGCGACCTGCGCATGATGGGTGAGCGTTCGGCGGGCGAGTCGACGGTGACATTGGGTGGCGGTGAGGCAACGGTGGAGATATCCGCCGGAGGCGACGTCCTGGTAACGCACGGCGGCACAGAGTTTACCGCCGGCCTGGCGGAGGAGATCAGCTCTCAGGTGGAAGCAACCCTGGCCGATGTCGAGGCCGGCCTGGAGGGCATGGACCTCAGCGCCTACGGGCTCGAGGCTCAGGATCTCCGGCAGAAAGTCCATCGCGCCATTTCGAGGGCGCTGCGGCGCGCCCGCCAGGGATCGCCCGAGACCGCCGAAGAAGAAACCGTGGGCGCGGAGCCGACGGACGACGAGCGGCTGGCGATCCTGCGGATGCTGGAGGACGGGAAGATCAGCGTGGAGCAGGCCGAATCGTTGTTGCGGGCACTGGAGCCGGGCGCGTGACGGCAGCCGCTATTTCGAGCGCGGCGCCGGCGAGGGGAATGCGGGCCATCGACCCCCGCCGCGATCTGGGCGGCCTGGGGTCCGTGATCGAGGCGGCCTTCGCGGAACGCCTCGACCCTGAGGGCAAGCGCATGGTGCAGGCCATGCGCTCCTTCGGTCGCTGGGGCCGGCTGGGCTGGGCCATCGGCCGATGGTTCCTGCCCCCCGCGGCTTTTCCTCAGGGGTATGTCTGGCTGGAAGAAGGCCGCATCGTGGGCAACGCCAGCCTGATGCGCGTCGACGAGGCGCCCCGGCGGTGGGTGTTGATCAACGTGGCGGTCGAGCCCACCTGGAGGCGCCGGGGCATCGGCTCGTCGCTGGTGCGAGCCTGCCTGGACGAGGCCCGGCGACGTGGCGCGCATGAGGTCTTCCTCCAGGTGGATGCCTCGGAGGCCGGCGCCCAGGAGCTGTATGCGCGGTTGGGCTTCCGCGTCGTCTCCCATCGAACGACCTGGAATCGAATCGCGGGCTGGTCGCCGCCGGCGGAAACGGCGCAGGAACCGGCGCGTGCACGGCGGTCGGCCGATTCTCTCGAGCACCTGGCCCTCGTGCGCCGACTTCATCCCGAAGGGTTGTTGTGGCCGCGGCCGCTGGACTCGGCCGGAGTCCTGGACGGCGTGTGGGCAAGACATTGGGTCTGGCCGGAGGAGGGCCCCCTCATGGCCAGCCTCTCGGCCTTTCCCGGTTACGAAGCCCCTGGAGTGCATTGGCTGATGGTGCTCGATCCGCTGGCCAGAGGCAGGGCCGAGGCTGCCCTGCTCGACCGGGCGCTGCACGCCTCTCCGGGGCGCGGCACGATGCGGCTGGAGGTCGATCATGCAGCGGATGAATCAAGCCTCCGGGCCCACGGATTTCAGCCGGGTCGAAGCTTGAAGTGGATGGCTCTGACCCTGGGCCTAAGGTCCGCGGTCGAGCCGACAGCCAGGTGATCTAGCGGAGACGGACATGACGACTTCCGAAGAGCGGCTCAAGATCCTCAAGATGGTCGAGGAAAAGAAGATCACTCCCGAGGAGGCGGCCCGGCTGCTCGCGGCACTGGCGCGGGGCGAGCGGCGACGGCAGGCGGCGGGCGATCTCGAGTCGCGGTGGCTGCGGGTGCGGGTGACCGATGTCCACAGCGGCAAGCCTTCGGTCAATGTGACCATTCCGATGCGGCTGGTCAACGTCGGGCTGAAAGTCGGAGCGCGCTTCATTCCCGATGTCGAGGGCATCGAACTGGGCGAACTGGCCAACGCGCTGCGGCAGGGCATGAGCGGGAAAGTCATGGACGTCGTCGACGAAGAAGAGGGCCAGCGAGTCGAGATCTACGTCGAATGAAGGTTGCCTGCCCAGGCACCTGCCGAACGGCGCTTCCTCCTTCCCCGGTTGTAGAATAGGCTGATGCGGGCGGCCTGCGGGCCGCTCGCGGGAAGTCCCCCTCCCTTTCGACCGTCCCGCACGGAGGTCTTCCACGTGGATATTGAGAACAGGAATGCGCTCGTCCTCGGCGGCTACGGCCTGGTGGGGACGGCCGTGTGCCGCGAGCTGCTGGCGCATCGTCCGGCGCGGCTGGTGGTCGCCTCGCTTCGGCAGAGTGAGGCCGAGGCCGGGGTGGCCGGCCTGCGTCGCGAGTTCCCCGAGTCCTCGACGGTATTGGTGCCGGCCTGGGGCGATCTGTTGTTGCGCGCCGAGTGGCAGGATGGGCCTGCCGGAGTCCATCCGCGCACGGCGGTCCTGGCCGACACGCACCGGCGGCGGCAGCTGGTGGCCGACATCCTGAACGAGATCGACGAGTCGATCCTCGAATCGTCGATGCTCTATCAGTTGATCGTGGGCACCGCCCGTGGATTGGACGGCCACCCGGCGGAGATCATCGTGGATTGCGTGAACACCGCCACGGCGGTCGCGTATCAAAACGTGTTCCAGACGGCGCGCCGCCTCCAGGATCGCATCGCCCAGGGCGCCACCACCGACTGGCCGGAAGAAGTCGAGCGTCTGCTCACGGCGTTGTATATCCCGCAGCTCGTTCGGCACATGCAGATTCTGTATGAGGCGATGCTGCGCGCCGACACGAAGGCCTATATCAAAGTCGGCACGAGCGGCACGGGCGGCATGGGCTTCAACATTCCTTACACCCACGGCGAGGAGAGACCCTCGCGCGTGCTGCTCTCGAAGTCGGCCGTGGCGGGCGCGCAGACGCTGTTGACGTTCTTGATCGCGCGCACACCGGGAGGCCCTCAGATCGTCAAAGAGATCAAGCCGACGGCGGTCATCGCCTGGAAGGAGATCGGCTACGGGCCGATCCGGCGCGGCGGGAGGGAGATCGAGCTGTTTGACTGTCTTCCCGCCGAGGCGGTGCGTGTGGACGCGGAGGAGGCCCTGGCTCCGGAGGGCGCCTTCGGCCGCTCGACCGGCAAGCCACTGGAGTCGGTCTACATCGACACGGGCGAGAACGGCGTGTTCGCGGCGGGGGAGTTCCGCGCCATCACCACCCTGGGGCAGATGGAATTCGTGACGCCGGAGGAGATCGCAGCCAATGTCGTGCACGAGATTCAGGGCGGCAACACCGGACACGATATCGTGGCGGCGCTCGACGGGTCGGTCCTGGGCCCATCCTACCGGGCGGGTTTCCTTCGTCAGGCGGCGCTCAACCGCCTGCGCCAGCTCGAGCAGGAGCACGGCGTCGACTCGGTGGCCTTCGAGATCCTGGGCCCGCCGCGCCTGTCGAAGCTGCTCTTTGAGGCGGACCTGCTGCGACAGACGTGCGGGACCCTCGAGGCGGCCGTGAAGCGTTCTCCGGAGGATCTGGCGCGCGCCATGGAGAAACTCATCTCGGACGACGCAGCCCTGCGCCAGCGGATTCTCTCCATCGGGATTCCCATTCTGATGGCGGATGGCCGGCGCCTCTTGCGGGGCCCGACGATCAAGTCGGCGGATGCCGAGCACGGCTGGGTGGATTTGACGCCCGCCAACGCCGCGCGCTGGTCGGCCCGGCTGCGGGACCTGCGCGAGCATGTGCGGCAGAAGGCCGCAGGCGACACGAGCTCTCGTCAGGATCGAGCCTATCCCGAAGAACTTTCCTGGACCGCCGGCGATTCGTTCGACGTGGGCGAGATCGCCGGATGGCTGTTCATTCACGAGGAAAAGGGCCGGCGGGGGAAATCGTAAAAGGCCGTCGGCCGTCAGCCGTCCGCCGTCTGCCGTTGGCTATTGGCGATCGAGGAATCTCCCGTCCATGTCCGAAACCATTCCCCCCGCAGGCGAGGCGAGGCCGATAGGCTGAGCCGCAGCCGGAGGGGGGCCGAATCCAGAGTCTTGAATACGGCAGCCTGCTTATGTCGCATCGGCAAGACAGGGGCGCATGCTATACTCGTCACAACATGGGTGCGCTGCGCGGCCTGGAATGTTCCGGATGCCGTGCCTGGTATGACGCCGACCGGCTTTCGGCCATCTGTCCGGAGTGTGACTCGGCGCTGCTCGCCCGCTATGATCTTGAGGTGCTGCAGGGGCGGCTGACACCGGAAGAGGTGGCAGGCCGCCCTTCAGGAATCTGGCGCTGGTCGGAGCTGCTGCCGGCTTCCCCGTCGATCGGCCGGACTCTAAGTCTGGGTGAGGGCGACACGCCGCTCCTGCCCGTGCGGGAAATGGCGCGGCGCCTCGGGCTGACGGCGGTGTGGGTCAAGGATGAAGGCGTCAATCCGACCGGAACGTTCAAGGCCCGCGGCCTGGCCGTGGCGGTGGCGAGAGCGCTGGAGCACGGGGCGGATCACTTCGTACTGCCGACGGCGGGAAACGCCGGGGCGGCGCTTGCGGCGTATGCCGCCCGCGCCGGCGCGCAGGCCGAGATCTTCATGCCGGCGGATGCCCCGGCGCGCATTCGCCGCGAGATCGAAGCGGCCGGGGCGCGGGTGCATCCTGTGGACGGTCTGATCGATGTCGCGGGCCGCGAGGCCGTCGCCGCCGGCAAAGCCAACGGCTGGCTTGATCTCTCGACCTTTCGAGAGGTGGGACGCGTGGAAGGCAAGAAGACCATGGGATTCGAGCTGGTGGAGGCGTTCCGCGAGGAATTGCCGGACGTCATCCTGTATCCGACCGGGGGCGGGACGGGCCTGGTGGGCATGGTCAAAGCCTTCGACGAGTTGGAAGCACTCGGCTGGATCGGGCCCAAGCGACCGCGCATGGTGGCGGTGCAGCCGGAGGGCTGCGCCCCGATCGTGCGCGCCCTCGAGCGCGGCGAGGAGCGTGCCGAGCGCTGGGAGGGGGCGCAGACCGGAGCCGCCGGATTGCGCGTGCCCAAGCCGCTGGCCGACCGGCTGATTCTGGATGTGGTACGGAGCACGAAGGGAACCGGAGTGACGGTCAGCGAAAGCGAGATGCGCCAGGCGCGAGAGCTGCTGGCGCGAACGGAAGGCGTGCTCGCCTGTCTCGAAGGCGCGGCCACGGTCGCCGGCGCCGCCAGCCTGGCACGCCGCGGTTGGATCAAGCCCGATGAGCGTGTCATCCTGTTCAACACCGGCACCGGATTGAAGGATCTGCTGTGACCGCCCACGGGCCGGCCCGTGAACGAACGCGTTCCTCGCTCGAGCTGCTGTATCGCATCGGCCGCGAGCTTGCGGCGCAACTCGATCTCCGCCAACTGCTTCAGCACATTCTTCAACTGACCCTGGAAACCGTCGGGGCTCCGAGCGGCAGCATTCTGGTGCTCAACAACCAGGGCGAAGTGCTCGAGGGCGCGCTGGCCTACGAAGGCAAAGTCCACGACCACACCGCCGAGCAGCTGACCGACACCTTCGAGCGCGGCCTGGCGGGCTGGGTGGTCGAGCACCGCGAGCCGGCCCTGGTGCGGCGAACGGCCGACGATCCGCGCTGGCTGCGGCGACCCGAGCACGAAGCGGAGGGCGAGTCGCGTTCGGTCATCTCCGTCCCGTTGATGACCCGCACCCGCGTCGTGGGCGTATTGACGCTCGTCCATCCCGAGGCGGGCCACTTCAATGAAGACGACCTGGAGCTGCTGAGCGCCATCGCCGACCAGGCCGGCATCGCCGTCGAGAATGCCCGGCTGTTCAGCGCCGAGCAAGAGCGGCGCAAGTTTGCCTCGACGCTCCAGGAAGTCGCCCGATCGATCAGCTCAACCCTCGACCCGGCCTTGGTCTTTCCCACGGTCCTGGAGCAGCTCGAACGCGTGGTGGACTTCGACAGCGCCAGCATTCTGCTGCGCGATGGGGACGTCCTGCGCCTGGTGGCGGCGCGCGGCTTCGCCAACAACCGGGCCATCATCGGCCTGACCTTGCCGGTGAACCCCGATATGCTGACCGGCCGCGTGCTGACCACGCGCCAAACGCTGGTCATCGGCAACGTGCAGGAAGAGCGCGGCTGGGTGCGCTCGGACGAAGTGCCCGAGTCGGCCCTGATCCGCGGCTGGATCGGCGCGCCGTTGATCGTGCGCGATCGGGCCGTGGGCGTGCTCAACGTCGACAGCCGCCGGGTCGGCACCTACGGGGCGACGCAGGCCGAGCTGGTGGCGGCCTTCGCCGATCAAGCCGCGGCCGCCGTGACCAACTCCCAGATGTTCGCCGAAACCCAGGCGGCGCGGCAGCGTTACGCCAGCCTGTTCGAAGACAGCATCGACCCGATTCTCATCACCGACCTGCAGGGAAAGGTCAGTGATGCCAATCGGAGGGCCCAGGAGTTCCTGGGCACCTCGCATGATGACCTGGTCGGTGAATCGGTGTTGAAGCTGCACCAACCGGATCCCGACCAACACCCCCCGGAGCTCGGCAGCCTGCAGGAGGGCGAAACCGACGATTACACCGGACGAGCGATGCACCGCGACGGGCGGCAGCTGCCGATCGAGATTCACGTCAAGCGGATCGACATCGGGCCGCAGGGTACGCTGCAGTGGATTCTGCGCGACATCTCCGAGCGGCTGGCGCTGGACGAGCTGCGGCTGGATCTGACCTCGATGATCTTCCACGATTTGCGTTCGCCGCTGGGCAACATCATCTCGAGCCTGGAGATGCTCCAGGCAACGCTGCCGCAGGACGATGAGGCCATGCAGTCGATCCTGTCCATCGCCCTGCGCTCCAGCCGGCGGCTGTCGCGGCTGGTCGAGTCGCTGCTCGATCTGGGTCAGCTGGAATCGGGGCAGGCGGTTCTGCACAAGACGCCGGCCGCCATCAGCGGCCTCATCGCCGAGGCGGTCGAGGAAGTCCATCCCGTGGCGGAGGCCAGGGGCCACCTGCTGCAGTTCGGGCTGGGCAAAGCCGAGCTGCCGGCGGTCGAGATGGACGTCGACATGATCCGGCGGGTGCTGATCAACCTGCTGGAAAACGCCATCAAGTACACGCGCAGCGGCGGGCAGATCGGCGTGGCGGCCCACGCCCGGGCCGGCGACCTCGTGGTGAGCGTCACCGACAACGGGCCGGGGATTCCGGCCAGCGAGCAGAAGAACATCTTCGAGAAGTTTGCCCGGGCCAATCAGGAAGGCAACGCCAAAGGCCTCGGCCTGGGCCTGGCCTTCTGCCGCCTGGCCGTTGAGGCCCATGGGGGACGGATTTGGGTCGAGAGTGATCCGGGGAAGGGCTCGACCTTCTCCTTCAGCCTGCCGCTGTCCAGCGAGGCGTGACGCCGGCGCACCAAGTTGGCCGTCGGGCGCGGACAGCCGAGGACGAGATGCGCGAAGTCGTGCAGGGCGTGTTCCTGGAGGATCGATACCCGGGGGTGATCCTGGGCGCGGCGGCGGCCGACGGCGATGTGCTGCTCATCGACACCCCGCTGCGAATCGAGGACGGTCGGGAGTGGCTCGGGGAGCTCGGCCTGCGCGGCCGGCCGCGCATGGTCGTGCTGCTCGATCAGCATCCGGACCGAGTCCTCGGGGCGCGCGGCCTCGACCTGGCCGTCATCGCCCACCAGGCCACGCGTGAAGCCATCGCCGCCTGGCCGGACGTCTACAAGCCGCCCATGCCGATGGGCGCCGAGTCCGATCGCTTGCGCCGCGTGGCGGGCATCCACCGGGCGGTCCCCCACATCGCTTTCACAGACACGCTGACCCTGATGCTCGGCAATACTCCGGTGGAACTCTGGCATCGCCCCGGGCCGACCCCCGGCGCGATCTGGGTGGTTCTGCCTGCGAAGCGCACGATCTTCGTGGGTGACCTGGTCTCGCTGCGCGAGCCGCCCTACCTGGGCGAGGCGGACATCGACGCCTGGCTCGAGTCGCTCCACGAGCTGCGAGGGGCGGCCTTCCGCAAGTACCGCATCCTTTCCAGCCGCGACGGCCAGGTGCGCGGCGAAGCGTTCTCGGCGATGGCCTCGTTTCTGAGAAAAGTGGACGGCCGCCTGACGCGCTTGCAGGCACGAGGCGAGCCACCCGAAGCTACGGCCAAACTGGCATTGCAGCTGGCCCGCAATTACCGCGTCGGATCGGCGCGCAAGGAGGCCGTCGCCCAGCGCCTGCGTTCGGGCCTGGCGACGCTGTACCTCCGCCGGTATGCCGACTCCGACTGATTCACGCCCTGGCGTTTCTCTTCGGTGATAACGTCGGCCGCCGCCGGCCTATCGAGCCTCCAGGATGCTGCCCGCCGCCGGCTGGGTGTGACCCTTTCGCGGCGTCAGCTGGAGGCGTTCGCGGCCTACGCCGCCGAGTTGGTGGCGTGGAACGAACGCGCCAATCTGACGGCCATCACCGATCCGGCGGGCATCGAAGTCAAACACTTCCTCGATTCGCTGACGGTCGTGCCGCACCTTGGGCGGACCCCCACCGGAAAGCTGGTCGACGTCGGCAGCGGGGCGGGTTTCCCCGGCCTGCCCATCAAGATTGCCTGCCCGGCCCTGTCTGTGACGCTGATCGAAGCCACGGGCAAGAAAGCCGACTTCTGCCGGCACATCGTCGAGCATCTGGGATTGGAGGGCGTCCAGGTCGTGCATGCCCGGGCCGAGGAGGCGGGAAGGGACGAGGCGCACCGCCAGCAGTACGACGTCGCCGTTGCGCGGGCGGTGGCCGCGCTGCCGGTGCTCGTCGAGTATTTGCTGCCTCTGGTCCGCCGAGGCGGAAAAGCGATCGCCCAGAAAGGGGAAAGCGGGCCGTCCGAAGCGCATCAGGCGGAGATGGCGATTCGCGTGCTGGGGGGGCAACTGCGGCAGGTGGCGCCGGTTGAGCTGCCGGGAGTGGCCGAGGCCCGCTACCTGATCGTCATCGACAAGACGGCCGCGACGCCGCCGGCGTACCCGCGTCGGGCCGGGCTGCCGACGCGTCGTCCGCTGCGCTAGCGCTCCCGCAAGCGCATCAACCGCTGAGGCCGGGGGAGGCGGGCTCCAGCTGCCCGGCGCGGATGCGCCAGATCGTCGAGCGCCGGCGAAACTCCTCATCGAACAGGGATTCGTCCGTCGAAGTGAGCAGGGCCTGCTGGCTCTGGGAGACTCGGGCCAGCAAGTCTCGCCGGCGGTCCTGATCCAGCTCGGCCAGGACTTCGTCGAGGAGCAGCACCGGCCACTCGCCCGTTCGCTGGCGCAGCCATTCGACCTCGGCCAGCTTGAGCGAGATCATCGCCGTTCGATTCTGACCGCGCGATCCGTAGGGCCGGAGGTCGATCCCGTTCGAGAGAAGTCGCAGTTCGTCGCGGTGGGGGCCGACCAGAGTCGAGCCGCGCAGGACGTCATCCGGCCGCATCCGAGCCAGCGCCGTGCTCAGGCGATCGCGCCAGGCGGCGTGCGACAGGCCGGTCCAGTCGGTGGTTTCGGCCAGGGGCAGGCCGAGCTGGCCGTCGCCCGGAACGGCAGCAGGCAGCGCCGGCAGGTACTCGAGGCGCAGACTCTCGGCCCCGCGGGTCAGCTCCGCATGCACGGGAGCGGCCAACGTTTCGAGTTCGCGAACAGCCAGAGCCCGCCCGCGGAACAGGCTGGCGCCGGCCTCGGCCGCCTGGCGATCCCAGAACTCGAGCTGATCCCCGTTGGCGGCTTGGTCCGAAAGCTGTTTGAGCAACGCGTTGCGCTGGGTGATCACCCGGCCGTACTCGGCGAGCGATGCGGCGTATTGGGGATCGGCCTGCGAAAGGGCCAGATCCAGATAGCGCCGCCGCTCTGCCGGTGGGCCTTCGAGCACCTGCAGGTCCTCGGGCAGAAAGAGAACGGCGTTGAAGACTCCCGCCAGGTCGCCGACGCGCCGCCGGACGCCGTTGAGCAAGACATCTTTCCGCAGGCGCGGCTCTTCGCCGTTCGTCTTCTCGAGGACCAGTCGAATCTCGACGCGCAAGATGCGATCGGCGCGATGGACTTCGCCGACGAGACGCGCCACCGGAGTCGATTCGGCCAGGGCCAGAAAGTTGATGAGCTGGCGATCCTGAGCGGCGTGCGGCGAATCGGCGGCCACCAGATAGTGAATGGCTTCGAGCAGGCTGGTTTTTCCCTGGGCGTTGGCGCCAAGGACGAGCGTCGTGCCGGCTGGAAGAGCCGACTCGAGGCGAATGAAATTGCGGAAGTTGCTCAGAGAAAGATGCGCGAGGAGCATGGCCGCGCGGATTCTAGCATGCTCATACGGAGCCGACCGATCCTCACTGCCCTACCGGGGATCGCGCTTCGCATCCCCTTGGGGGACTTGAAGCTTGAGGGTGCAGTCCAAAGGCCGTCGGGCGAGAGTGCTCTTCGGATGGCGGTGTGCTAGAGTCGGGTGGGTGAGGCGGGCGGAGGTTCAGAAGCATGACGAATGAGTGGAAGACCGGGACGCGCTACCTGGTGGGGGCGGGGCTGGTGTTGGTGGTGGTCTGGCTGCTGTACCTGAGCCGGCCGGTGCTGCCGGAGCTGGTGGTGGCGATCCTGCTGGCGTTCCTGGTGCGCCCGACCATCAACTACTTCCACCTCCGCCTGCGCATGCCGAAGGCCTCCGCCGTCGCGGTGACGTATTTCATCGCGGGCCTGGTGCTGCTCATCGTTCCGCTGGTCTTTCTCCCGCACCTCGTCAACGCCGTGGGCTTCCTGATCGGCATCGACTACCAGGTGGTGGTCGACACGGTCGTGCGCTGGCTGGTGGACACGCTCACTGCCTGGAAGCTGTCCGGCCTGCGTTTCTTCGGCATCGTGATTTCGGTGGAGGCTATCGTCGATCCGGTGCTGGACGCGCTGAAGAACCCGGGTACGGCTCTCCCCGGTTCTCTCTCGTCCATCACGTCGATTCTGAGTTCGCTGTTCTCGCTTCTCTCTCGCAGCGCGGCCAGCGTTGTGGGCAGCGTGGCTTCCTCCCTGCTGTCCCTGGTGTTCGTCCTCGTGGCCAGCGTCTATCTGAGCGTTGACGGCCCCAAGATGATCCGAAGCGTCCTCGACGGCCTGCCCGAGTCACAGCGACCCGAGATCACCGAACTGTTCCACCGGCTGGAGCGACTGTGGGACGCGTTCCTGCGGGGCCAACTGCTGCTGATGGTGATCATCGGGACGGCGGTGGCGCTGGGCACGGCCGCGCTCGGCCTGCCCAATGCGCTCAGCCTGGGGCTGCTGGCCGGATTCCTCGAGCTCGTCCCGAACCTCGGCCCTCTCCTGGCGGTGATTCCGGCGGCGTTGATCGCCTTGCTGCAGGGATCGACGTACCTGGCGATTCCCAATGGTTGGTTCGCGCTGATCGTCGTGGCCTTCTACGTCACGGTTCAGAGTCTGGAAAACACGGTCATTGTGCCGCGGGTGCTGGGCGATGCCGTCAAGGTCCACCCGCTGATCATCCTGGCCGGGGTCCTGGTGGGCGCCGCGACCGCCGGGGTCCTGGGCGTGTTCCTGGCGGCGCCGATCATCGCCTCGTTGAGGGAGGTTCTGGGCTACCTGTATCGCAAGGTCCTCAACGTTGACCCGTTTCCGGCCTCCCTGGATGCCCTTCCGGCCGAGCCGGGCAAGGCGCGCGTTTCGTTCGCGCAGTGGATCGGAAACCTTCGCCGCCGTCTTCCGTTCGCACGTCGGTCCGAGCCGCCGGCAGAGGTCGCCGTGTTGGAACCCGCGGTCGTCGAGGCTCCGACGCTGGAGGCCGACGTCGCGCGGCGCAGGCCCGGACGGACCGCCCGGACGGTGAAAACGAAACGCCGCGGGCGCAAACGCGAATGAGATCCCTCCGTTAAAGGGGCAGGGGCGGCTGGCGAGCCGCCCCTGCCGTGTCTTCGAACCAGGCGATCTTATCGCTCGCGGTCGTCGATCAGGAACATGGACAGCAGGAAAGACACCACGCTGATGACCAGGCCGCCCACGAACGCCGGCCAGAAACCGTCGACGAAGAACGGCACCCCGATGGCCGCAGCGATGGCCGAGGCCAGCCACAATGTGAAGGCGTTGACCACCAAAAGGAACAGGCCCATGGTCACCAGGATCAATGGACAAGAGAGCAGCTTGAGCAGGGGACGGACAAAGGCGTTCACCAGGCCCAGGATGATGGCCATGGCCGCCACCGTCAACCAGGCGCGGTCGCTTTCGACGCGAATGCCTGGGACGAGCAACACCGCCGCGCCCAGGGCGAGCGCAGTGATCAGCCAACGCAACAGAAGCTTCATTCGCCTGCCTCCTTGTTCTCCGTGTTCTCCGTTGCCGGGTGGGGGGCGCCGACCTGAACGGCCGCCGCCTCTTCGGGCTCTGCCTTCCACACGCGGCTGGCGCGGTCGATGTACAGGACGCCGTCCAGGTGGTCGATCTCGTGCTGGAAGATACGCGCCAGCCAGTCGTTGGTCTTGAGACGAAGCGGACGGCCGCGCCGATCCAGGCCGCGCACCGTCACCGATTGGTATCGCTCGACGTCGCCCAGGAAGCCGGGGATGGACAGGCAGCCTTCCGTTCCGACAACTGTGTCGGCCGAGTGGCGCACGATCTCCGGATTGACGACCACGTAGAGCTTGGGCTCGACGCCGTCGTCGTCCTTGGTTTCGGCGAACTCGACCACGATCACCCGCTGGGCGACGCCCACCTGGGGCGCGGCCAGGCCCACGCCGGGCGCGGCGCGCATCGTGTCGATCATGTCCTCGACCAACCGATGCAGGCTGGGGCCCACCGAGCGCACCTTGCGGGCGCGCTGGCGGAGGATCGGTTTCTCAGCGGTCAGAATCGGCAGGGAGGCCATGCTTGGTCGCGCCGTCGTCGGCCCCGGAGGATCGCCCCGGCTCCGTGGGGCCGACCTGGTCGTGGTACGCGGTCAGCCATTCTACCATTTCCTCCTGGCGCTTCTTCCGTTCCGCCGACCGCTTGCGCTCGACCAGGGCTTCCTGCGCCCGCACCACGTCCTGCTGCGCCGTGGTCGGGTTGAGGATTCCCTCGAACAGAAACTGCGAGGTTCCCACCGTGGCGATGACGTTGCCGAAATTCAGGATCAACCCCAGCAGTCCGCGTCGATCGACCTCGGTCCCCAGGATATTCTCGAGCGGCGCCAGCTTGCGTACCTCGCGGCCGAGGGGCTTCTTGTGCACGTCGACGATGTGCGTCGGCGTGATTTGATACAGGTCGTTGGCCCAGTCCAGGTATTCGTACACAGCCCACACGGCCGAGGCCACAGCCGCCGCGCCCAGCGCGGCAAGCGCCGCGTCCGAAAGGCTCTCCATCCAGCCGGTGATTCCGGCAACCGCCAGTCCGATGGACGCCAGGCAGATGAAGACGGGAACCCCGACGCCCTGCAACAGAACCATCCAATGCTTGCGGTAGGTGATGACGCCCTTGACCTCGAAACGAACCTGCAGGGTCCAGTGGTCGAGGCCGACTCCATCCAGGCTGCGCTGGGGTTCGAGCGTGGGGCGAGGCGGAACGGCCACGGGGACCGTCTCCCCCTGCAGGCGCCGCCGCAACGAGTCGCTGATGACCTCGCGGTCCGTCTGGTCGCTGGCGATCTGATGGCGTCGGCGCAGCTCCTCGATGAGGGCGGCCAGCGTCTGTGGATGGGCCGTGTCGCGAAAGACCAGGTTGCCGGTGTAGGACCGAATCTGCACGTCGGCGTAGCCCAGCACCCGCGCCGCCAGAGTCGAACCCAAGCTGACCGACAAGATCATGCCCAGCGGGCACTCCTGCCGGCTGTCGTACAGCCCGATGACTTTCTCCAGCCAGATGACGCGCCGGTCGGTGACCAGATAGTAGTCGTTGCGCCAGTCGGCCCACTGCCAGACGAAATACGCCGCGCCGATCAACGCCAAACCGACTGGGAGCACCGAAAGCCCGGCCCCGCCGGTCAGGCTAAAGGTCAGCCAGGCGACCCCGGCCAGAAACATCGCCGAAGGGATGAGGAGCGATTGGGCGAGCAGGGCCGGGTGTTTGCGCGTGACGGCGTACAACGTTTCGTCGGCGCCGAGCCACGAGAACAGGGGGCTGAGGGCGAACCGCCGTGTGTGGACCGGCAGCTGGAGCGCCGTGGCGAACCCGGGATGGTCCTTGAGAAACACGCGCAGGGAGATGCGATCCCAGCGATACGCCACGACGGGAGTCGAAGCCCGGGCCCCGGGGGCGTCGCGCGAGGGCTCGCGCAGATTCTCTTCGCCCAGGGAGTCGCCCGGACACAGCCGGGAAACGATGCGCGGCGTGCCATCGGCCAGGCGAACCCACACCTCGACCGAACCTGAAGCGATGAAATACAGGCCGCGGGACGGCTGACCGGGAGCCAGAATCGCCTCGCCCGCGTCGAAGGTCAGTCGTTCCATCCGGCCCTGGATGGGCTCGAGTTCGTCGGCCTCGACGCCGGCAAGGAACGGCGCGCGCAGCAGGATTTCGAGCGCGCTGAGCTCCGGCATGAGGTGATTGTAGCATGCGGACTTTACGACAGCAGATGGGACAAACCCCGTTTCCCACCTCATCGCCCTGCCAGGGATCGCACTTCGTCGCGCTTCGCACCCCGTAGGGGGCATCCCCTTGGGGGACTTGGATCAGGCTGCGCGCCCGAGGAACCGTTGGGCGACCGCGTCTCAATGTACTCCAAGGGTGGGGCGGCTCGCGCGCCGCCTGCACCGCGACAAGTCGCCGACACTCAGGACGGCCCTATATCCTCATCAGATGGGACCGCGCCTATACTTCGATTGGAAGCGCTTCAGGGATTGATGGCCCTGAGGTCAAGGAGGTGGGGCGATGTACGCCGAAAAGTGCGACCTGCGCGGGAAGCGCGGGGTCCAGCGCCTGGAGCGCATAGGTCCGTACTCCGTCATCGCCAACCGGGCCCTGCACGAAGAGGGTAAGTCCAGCCGGTTCGCTGTGGTCAACGAGCCCGAAGCCTGGGTCGACAGTGTGCATCCGTCGGAAGCGAGGGCGATCTCCACGGCGCAGAGCCTGGCTCAGTAGTCCGACCTGCTCTCATCCGGTGGGGGGACAAGGTAGCCTCGAGAAGGCGCAACAACGCGCGGCACGGCCAGCACGCCCGAAGGCCGAATCCACATCAAAGAAAGGAAACGACGTGGAGCATCGAGACCACCCAGCACAGGCCGAGAAATCTTCGGCCCCGCCAATGACCTCAGGCCACTACGGTCGGCTGCTCTTGATGGCGGCGCTGTCTTTTGCGGCCATGTTCGTTCTCATGTACGCCATGGTGGACGTTCTCGGCAACGTATACGTCAACGTGAACCAGGTCTACATGGCCGGCTTGATGGCGGCGCCCATGGTCGTGATCGAGCTGCTCTTGATGAGCTCCATGTATAAGGACAAGCGCCTCAATGCGATCTTCTTAGCCGGCAGCCTGGCGCTTTTCGTCGTGTTCTACCTTCTCTTGCGGCAGCAGGCCGCCGTCTCGGACACCCAGTTCCTGCGGTCGATGATTCCCCATCATGGTGGCGCGATTCTGATGTGCGAGCGCGCCCCCGTGCAGGATCCGGAGATCCTGGACCTGTGCGACAGGATCCTCGCCAACCAGCAGGCGGAGATCGCCGAGATGAAGGCCAAGCTGGTGGAACTGGAAAGCTAGCCCGATTCGAGGACGTCCTCCGGCGAGCGAGGCTCCAGCCTGAGGCACGCAAGCTGCATCGATACGTCGATCGCGGCGATTTCGAGCTCAATTCGCGCCTGCCTCGAACCCGCGTGCTATAATCGCCGACCCGGAGGACTCCTCTTGGCCAAAAGGAAAGCGCCGACGGTCGCTCAAGGTCGGCGTGCCAACGGCGGGCGTCGATCGCGAGCCGGCGCGGGGAGCGGCCGGAAAACCTCTCGCCGAAGCGGTCTCTCTCTGTCTGCACTGCGCGACAGCATGCTGGACCAGGCGCGCGACCACCGGCGCGAACTGACCGGCATCCTCCTCACCCTGCTCGGAATCCTGACTCTGGTGACGCTGCTCTTGCCCGCGCAAGGATGGCTGGGCAGCGCCTGGGCGCGCCTCTTGCGCCAGGGTTTTGGCTGGGGCGTGTACGTCGTTCCGCTGATCGCGGCCGCCTTCGGCGTCTGGCTGGTTGTGAGCAAATACAGCGGCTGGCTGCCCAGGCTCGAGCCCGAGCAGATTCTCGGCGGGGTGCTGTTGTACCTCGCGATTCTCGTGCTGTTCCACGCGCTGGCCGGAGGAGCCGAGCCGGGCATCGCCTCGGATGTGGCCCGTGCGGGGGGCGGCGGAGGTGCTGTAGGCGCGGCCATTCTGGGAGGCATGATCGGCTCGTTGGGAAACGGCGGGACGGTGGTGGTGCTCGGCGCCTGGATCCTCGTAGCGCTCGCCTTCAGCCTCGGTTTCTCGCCCACCGACGCTGCGGCCGCGTTGGCCAGGAGGGCGTCTCGATCCGGCACAGCCTCTACGATTCGCTCCGGTGACCGGCGGCGAGGAATCCGCCTGGCTCCCAAGCCCGATGCGCCTTCGTCCTCCGTCCGGCTGAGCGACCGCCGTGGTTCCGTGCGGCTCGCTCCCGACCTGGAGGAGGCCGCTCCGGCCATCATTCCACCGCCGGCGGCCTCGTCCGGCGAGCGATCTGCACCGAAGCCTCCCCCGCCGGCCGCCGGCGCGGAACGACCGGAGGCGACCGCGGTCGAAGCCCCGCCTGCGCCCCGGCGAAGCTGGGCGCTGCCTGAGATGGAGTCGATCCTCGAGCACGGTGCGGAGGCCAAGGCCGACGAAGAGTTCGATCGGCAGCGGGCGCGCATGATCGAGGATACGTTGCTGGCCTTCGGCGCGCCGGCGCGCATCGTCGAGATCAATCGCGGCCCGGCCATCACCCAGTTCGGGGTGGAGCCGGACTTCGTCGAATCGAGGGGCGGCCGGCGCACCAAAGTCAAAGTCAGCAAGATTTCGGCTCTGGCCGACGACCTGGCCCTGGCCCTGGCGGCTCCCTCCATCCGTATCGAGGCGCCCGTTCCCGGCAAGGGTTACGTCGGGGTCGAGGTGCCGAACACCGAGATCTCCCTGGTGGCGCTGCGCGACGTGATGGACTCGCAGGGCTTTCGCAAGCTGGGCACGCGGCTCCGCCTGGGGCTGGGCCAGGACGTTTCCGGCCGGGCCATCGCCGCCGATCTGGCGTCGATGCCGCACCTGTTGATTGCCGGCACCACCGGCTCGGGCAAGTCGGTGTGCGTCAACGCCATCGTCGCCTGCCTGCTGCTGCAGAACACGCCGGACGACCTGCGATTCGTCATGGTCGACCCCAAACGCGTCGAGCTGACGCTGTACAACGGCATCCCGCATCTGCTGGCGCCGGTCGTCGTGGAGCTGGACCGCGTGGTGGGAGCGCTGCAGTGGGTCTCGCGCGAGATGGATGAACGCTACCGCAAGTTCTCGCGCGACGGGGTGCGCAACATCGACGAGTACAACCGCCGCATGGACGCCGCCGGAATGGCGCGGCTGCCGTTCCTCGTTGTGGTGATCGATGAGTTGGCCGACCTGATGATGCTGGCCCCCGACGAGACCGAGCGGGTGATCACCCGCCTGGCGCAGCTGGCGCGCGCTACCGGCATCCACCTGGTGATCGCCACCCAGCGGCCGTCGGTCGACGTGGTCACCGGACTGATCAAGGCCAACTTCCCGGCGCGCATCGCCTTCGCCGTGGCGTCTTCGATCGACAGCCGCGTCATCCTCGACCAGCCGGGCGCGGAACGCCTTCTCGGTCGCGGCGACATGCTGTTCCAGTCTCCGGAGGCGGCCAACCCCATTCGCATGCAGGGCGCCTTCGTGTCCGAAGGCGAGCTGGCGCGGTTGATTTCCTACTGGCAGCAGGCGGCGCTCGAGGCGGGCGGCGCTCCGCCGCTGGTCCCCGCCGAGTCGATCCCCAGCGGCGTGCCCTTGAAGCAAGGCGCGCTGTGGGACGAGATGGCGGCGGAAGACGAGGATACCGACACCTTGTTCGACGAGGCGGTGGAGATCGTGAGGCGGATGCGGCGCGCCTCGATCTCGCTCCTGCAGCGGCGTCTGCGCATCGGCTACACGCGGGCGGCGCGCCTGGTGGACCAGTTGGAGGAACGGGGGATCATCGGCCAGGCTCAGAGCGGCTCACAGGCCCGCGAGGTGCTGGACTACGGCGAACTGCCGGCGCGCGAAGAAGATCAGGAACTTCCTCGCCGGGGCCGCGTGTAGCGGCCCGCGCCCAAGTGTCGTATCGTTTTCGAGTCTCCGCTCGCCTCACCCTGAGCGCGCCCAAGCGCCTCGCCTCGAGCCTGGCGGTCTTCGGGCTGCTGTCTCTTGCCTGCGGCGGGGCGGCGAATCTCACGGCAACCGTTTCTCTACCTGCCTCGACGATCGCGCCTTCGCCCACACGGGCGCCGACAACGATCCTGTTTGTGGTCGAGGGTGTGCCGGCGAACGCGGCTGAAGCCGCGCGCACCTGGGCGGCCGAGAGCGGTCTGTCGGTCGCCGACGGCACACAGGACGAACTGATGGCCTCGATCCAGCAAGGAGGTCGGGCGTACGTTCTGGCCGCGGGCGACACGAGTTGGCTTTCTGGAATCGACGCCGAGAGCGAATTGCGCGCGGTGGTGATCGACCCGGAGGGCGCGCTGTCGCAACCCGGAGTCAGCACGATGGGTGGTGCGGCCGTTCGATGGGACCAGGCCGGCTTCCTGGCGGGAGTGGTGGCGGGCCACACCGCGGATTCTGGAGCGGTGGGATGGTTGACAGACGAGTCGCAGGCAGCGCCGGGCTTCAACCAGGGCTTCGAACAAGGCCTGGCCTACGCCTGCCCGCGGTGTCGCCTCGTTCACCAGGCCCAGGCAGGTTTCGATGGTTCCGCCTTCGCGTCGCAGGGTGTTGACGTCGTTGCCCTGACACCCGGATCCGGGGCGGCGGAGGCGGCCGCCCGCGCAGCCGAAATCGGGCTGTGGTTTGCCTGGGTGGGCGGGTTGCCGGAGGGCCTGGCGCCGGACCGCCTGGCCGGGCAGATCCGATTCGCGCCGGAGGCGCTCGTGGTCCAGGCCTTCCAGGCCCTGGCGGACGGGCAGGGCGGTCAAACATGGTCGTATTCGGTCGAGTCAGGAAGCCTGCTCCTGGCCGACCTCAACGACCAGGCCATCAGCCCGGGCAAGCAGAGGCTGGCGCAGGAGGCGTGGGACAAACTGGCACGCGGCGAACTGCAGGTGTTGACTCAGGAATAGGAGTGTGCGCACGCCCCCGGACCTGGGCGCGGCCGCGAGGCGTCCTTTGCCCCGCGTTGCGCGGTGAGGGGACTCATGCTATCATCACCGATACCCGTCGGGTTTCCCCGGCGATCCCAATCGATGCCGATTCGATATTCAGGAAAGGGGTGATCGCAGACAGGGACGACATCCGTTCCTCCTCGTCCGTCAACCCTGGACTTACCATCCCCATCCACTTTTCCAAGGAGAAGGAGAAATGCAGAAGAAGATGTACGCCGCCTTTTCCCTGCTGCTGGTAGCCGGATTCGTCCTGGCTGCCTGCGGTGGGGCCGCCCCCGCGGCGAAAGCCAAGGTGTGTCAGGTCACCGACACGGGCGGTATCGACGACAAGTCGTTCAACGCCACCGCCTGGAAGGGCGTCCAGGATGCCGTGGCCCAGCTGGGCATCGAGGGCAAGTACCTCGAGTCGCAGCAGCAGACCGACTACGAGCGCAACATCAACGCCTTCATTGAGGAAGGCTGCGATCTGATCATCACCGTCGGCTTCCTGCTGGGCGACGCCACGGCCGCGGCGGCGGAGGCGAATCCGGATCAGAAGTTCTCCATCGTCGACGTCGATTACCTCGACTTCCCGAACTTGCTGGGGCAGGCCTTCGAGACGGATGAAGCGGCCTTCCTGGCGGGCTATCTGGCAGCCGGCGTGACCCAGACCGGCAAGGTCGGCACCTTCGGCGGCATCCAGATCCCGACCGTGACCATCTTCATGGACGGGTTCGCCATGGGCGTGGACTACTACAACCAGCAGAAAGGCACCAACGTCGAGGTGCTGGGCTGGGATCCGGCCACGCAGACCGGCCTGTTCACCGGCAACTTCGAAAGCACGGATGACGGCCGGGCGATGGGCGAGACGCTGATGGACGAAGGCGCCGACATCATCATGCCCGTGGCCGGGCCGGTGGGCCTGGGCACGGCGGCGGCGGTTCAGGAGCGCGGCGGCGGCTACATCATCGGCGTCGACAGCGACTGGACGCAGACCTCGCCGGACTATGCCGCGATCACGCTGACCTCCGTCTTGAAGAAGATGGACGTCACGACCTTCAACGCCATCCAGTCTGTGCTCGACGGGACGTTCGCTGGCGGCCTGACGGTCGGCACCCTGGCCAACGGCGGCGTTGACCTGGCGGAATTCCACGACCTGGACTCGATGGTCTCGGCTGAGCTGAAGGCTGAGCTCGACACAATCCGGACCGGGATCATCGACGGAACGATCCAGACTTCCCCGTAGGCGACCGAGGGTTGCTTCGGAGGAAGACCGATCGACACGCGGGGGCTGGCCACAAGCCAGCCCCCGCGGTTGCTTCGGCCATCATTGCGCACGCGGCGAGCCTGATCGGCGAGCGTGCGTGATAGAATGAGCGTCCCCCCAGGCACCCAGGAGAGGTTATGGCCCCTATCCTCCAGCTCCGGGGCATCACCAAGCGCTTCCCCGGTGTCCTCGCCAACGACCATATCGACTTGAGTCTGGAAGAAGGCGAGATCCACGCCTTGCTGGGCGAGAACGGCGCCGGCAAGACGACACTCATGAACATCCTTTACGGACTGTATCAGCCCGACGAAGGCGAGGTCTTCGTCCGCGGCGAGCGCGTGGAGATACGCTCCCCGAGCGACGCCATCTCGGCCGGCATCGGTATGGTCCACCAGCATTTCATGTTGATCCCGGTGTTCACCGTAGCTGAGAACGTGATGCTGGGGCAGGAAATCCTTCGCCAGGGCGACTTCCTCGACCGGCGGCAGGCGGAAAGGCGCGTCGCCGAAATCTCCGGCCAATTCATGCTGGACGTCGATCCGACGGCCTACGTGCGCGACCTGCCGGTGGGCGTCCAGCAGAGGGTCGAGATCATCAAGCTCCTGTACCGTCAGGCCAACATCCTTATCCTCGACGAGCCCACGGCTGTCCTCACGCCCCAGGAGAGCGGCGAACTCTTCAAGATCATGCGTTCCCTGGCCTCCCAGGGGAAGTCCATCATCTTCATCACCCACAAGCTGCGCGAGGTGATGGAGGTGGCCGATCGCATCACCGTCATCCGCCAGGGGCATGTGGTCGGCACGACCACGCCCAAGCTGGCCGACCGGGGGAAGCTGGCCGAGATGATGGTGGGCCGCGAGGTGATGCTGGAAGTCGAGAAGTCGAAGGCCAAGATCGGCGAGACGGTCCTGCGGGTCGAGCACCTCGTGGTGGCCAGCGATCGGCGCCAGGTGGCCGTCGACGACGTGTCCTTCGAGGTGCGCGCCGGAGAGATCCTGGGGGTGGCGGGCGTGCAGGGCAACGGCCAGACCGAGCTGGTGGAAGCCGTCACCGGCCTGCGGGCCGTTCAAGCCGGCCGCATCAGCCTGCTGGGTCAGGACATCACCCGTGCCTCGCCGCGGCGGGTCACCGAGCTGGGATCAGCCCACGTTCCGGAAGACCGGCAGCGCGACGGATTGGTCCTGACGTTTACCGTGGCCGACAATCTGACCCTATCCACCTACTACCTGCCGCCGTTCGCCCGTGGTCCGCAGCTCCAGCGCGAGGCCATTCTGGCCTCGGCCAAGGAACGCATTCGCGAGTTCGACATCCGCACCCCCAGCCCGCTGACGACGGTCGGTTCGCTCTCGGGTGGCAATCAGCAAAAGGTGATCGTGGCGCGCGAGTTCTCGAGGCCCATCCGACTGCTGGTGGCCTCGCAACCCACGCGCGGCCTGGATGTCGGCTCGATCGAGTACATCCATTCCCGCATTCTCCAGAAGCGGGAGGAAGGCTGCGCCGTTCTGCTGGTCTCGCCCGAGCTGGACGAGATCATGGAACTCTCCGACCGCATCGCGGTGATGTACCGCGGGCATTTGGTGGGTTTCGTCGACGCCGAAGAAGCCACCAAGGAAGAGATCGGCCTGCTGATGGCCGGGATCACACCCGAGCCTGGGGCCAAACCGCGCAAGAAACGAAAAGTCGAAGTCACTCTCTAGGACCAGGCCGTGGACCCCAAACCCAAAGCGCAAGCTCGCAAGGTCGGCAAGATCCTGCTGGAGGAGTTGAGCGGCGGCCCGCCCGAAGCCTCACGCCGCCGCCGGTTGGGACAGATCCTCCTCGTGCCGGTGTTGGCCGTCGTCACCGGCCTGGTGCTTGGAGGTCTGTTCATCATCGTCACGTCGGAGGAGGTGTACGCCGCCTTCGGTCGCGGCGTGTTTGACGGCCTGGGCGCGTCCTTGAGCGTCGTCGGGCGTTCCTACGCCGCCCTGTTCACCGGCTCCATCGGCGATCCGGTGCGCATTGTGAACGCGCTTTCGAGCGGTGACGCCCTGGCGATCCGGAGAGCGTTCAACCCGATTCTCGAAAGTCTTGTGGCCTCCACGCCGTACATCTTCGGCGGGCTGGCCGTGGCGCTGGGATTCCAGAGCGGGCTGTTCAACATCGGCGCCGAGGGCCAGATCTTCGTCGGGGCGATCGTGGCCGCATATGCCGGATACTCGATCACCGGGTTGCCGGCGATCATCCACCTGCCGTTGGCGCTGCTGGCCGGCGCTCTGGGAGGCGCCCTGTGGGGCTTCATCCCCGGGTGGCTGAAAGCCAAGACGGGGGGCCACGAAGTCATCAACACCATCATGATGAACTACATTGCCTTCCGGCTGAGCGATTGGCTGCTCACGGGGCCGATGAAGCGGCCTGAGTCCTTCAATCCGGTCAGCCCCACCATTCAGGACTCGGCCATGCTGCCGCGCTTCTTCGAGCAGCCGATTCGATTCCACCTCGGGTTTTTCGTGGCGCTGGCAGTCGCCTGGCTGGTGTACTGGTTCCTGTATCGTACGACCTGGGGCTTCGACCTGCGCTCGGTGGGATCGAATCCTCACGCTTCGCGCTACGCCGGAATGAGCACCGTGCGCAGCACCATCCTGGCCATGTCGCTTTCGGGCGCGCTGGCGGGATTGGCCGGGACGAACGAGGTGTTGGGCGTCAACCACAATGTGGCGATGGCCTTTTCCTCCGGCTACGGCTTCGACAGCATCGCCCTGGCGCTTCTGGGCAACAGCCATCCGGTGGGCGTGGTCCTCGCGGCGTTGCTCTTCGGCATCTTACGTACGGGGGCCACGCGCATGCAGATCGCCGCGGGCATCCCGATCGACATCATTTCCATCTTGCAGGCGATGATCCTGGCGTTCATTGCCGCGCCGGCGATCATCCGGACGATCTATCGTCTGCGCGTGCCGGAAAAGGGCGAGCAGGTCTTCGCCGGCACGTGGGGAGGCTAGCCCATGGCCGCCACCGCCGTCTCTCGACCGTGGGTTGGAGTTTCGACGACACGCCAGCGCGTCATGGGGCTGGTGTTTCTGGGCCTGGCTTTCGCCGTGTGGTTTCTCTTCAGCCGTACCTCGAGCGGCGAACAGGTCACGGTTTTCAACCTCGCGCCCGGCGCGGCCGAGGTCACATTGCCCGACTGGCACCTGCCGACGATGGCCACCCTCAACGCGCTGGCGCTGGTCGCGGCCGTGCTGGGAGGAGTTCAGCTGGCGCGCGGCTTCGGGCGATGGACGAACGCCGTCCTGGGCGTGGTGGCAGGACTTTCGATCTTCGGCTTTCTGGTGTGGGCCGCGGCGGACAAATCGCTCAACCTCGGCGGATTGCTGAATACGAGCCTGTCGCGCGCCGTGCCCCTTACGCTCGGAGCGCTCTCCGGGGTGCTTTGCGAACGCGCGGGAGTGGTGAACATCGCCATTGAGGGCATGATGCTCACCGGGGCGATGGTCGGATCGCTGGTGGGCAGCCTGACGGACAGCCTGTGGATCGGGCTGCTGGCCGCCGTGCTCAGCGGATTGCTGCTGGCTTTGATTCACGGCGTGCTCTCCATCAAGTACAAGACCAATCAGATCATATCGGGCACGGTCATCAACATCCTGGCCACCGGCCTGACCTCCTACATATCGGCGAAATTCCTGCAGACCTACCAGCACCTCAACAACCCGGGCATCTTCCAGCCCTGGAGGATTCCGGTGCTGTCGCGCATCCCCTTCCTGGGCCCGATCTTGTTCGACAGCAACATGTTCGTGTATGCGATGTTCGTGCTGCTGGCGGTGATTCACGTGGCGCTGTTCTACACCCGGTGGGGGCTTCGCCTGCGCTCCGTCGGCGAGCATCCCAAGGCGGCCGACACGCTCGGGATCAACGTCTTCCGGACCCGTTACATGGCCGTGATGCTCGGCGGGATGATGGCCGGATTCGCCGGCGGCTATTTCACCCTGGGCTCGGTCGGCCGTTTCGACGAGGTGATGACCGCCGGTCGCGGCTTCATCAGCCTGGCAGCGATGATCTTCGGCAACTGGACGCCGTTCGGGTCGTTCGGCGCGGGCCTGCTGTTCGGCTTCGCCGACTCGCTGGCCTCGAAACTGGCCATCCTGGGAATCCAGATCCCATCCGAATTCCTGCTGATGGCCCCCTACGTGGCGACGATGATCGTGCTGGCCGGGGTGGTTGGGCGAGGCCAGATGCCCGCGGCTGATGGTGTTCCATACGAAAAGGAGTAAACGGCCGTCGGCCGTCCGCCGTCAGCCATCAGCCGTCAGGTGTGGGCAGCCGCGTCGCCTGCGAGAGCTGACCACTGGCCACTCACCCCTGCGCCTCATTTGGCGGAAGAACGGCAAGCGCAGGGGTCACCACTGACCACTGCTCTTACAGCCGTTTCAATTCGCGCAATTCGGGCAGGATGAATAGGACTGCGATCGCGCCGCCGATGGCGAGGCCGATGGCGGTGGACAGGAGCGCAGGAAGGGGGAGCCAGCTCATGGCGGCGTAGGCCGCCGCGCCGCTGAGGAGCGATCCGGCGATGGCGCGCGGCAGGCACGACCACGCGCCGCGGATCTCGGGCCGAGGGCGTCGGAGAATCAAGTAGAGAACGGCCGCCTCGACCGTGAAGCCCAGGCTGTTGCTGACGGCGATCCCCAGTGCTCCCAGCGGCCGGAAAAGGGCCGCGCCTGCGGCCAGGAACACCGCCAGATTAGCCAGCCGCGCCACAAGCGGAGGCCGGGCATTCTGGCGCGCGAAGAAGGCGCGCGCCAGCACTTCCAGCCAGGCATGGCCCACCAATCCCACTAGGAAGCCCTGCGTGGTGGCCGCCACCAGGCTCGTGCCCGCGTCATCGAAGGCGAACGCGGCCGCGACCAGAGGTCGAACCGCAAGCGCGAGCAGGACCGCCGAAGGCAGCGTCAACGCGAGCAGGACACGCAGGCCGCGTTCGACACTCGCGCCGAAGGCCGATGAATCGCCGCGGGCGAATTGTTCCGAGAGCGTCGGGAGCAGGGCTGTCCCCAGAGCGGTGCCGATGAGAGTCTCCGGAAACTGCATGATCAGCCAGCCGTACGTCAGGGCCGTCACCGCGCCGCTGGGAAGGCGTGAGCCCAGATTGTCCTGAATGACAAACATGAGCTGAAACGCGCCGATGGTCACGAGGCGCGGTCCCATCAGCCTCAGCACCTGTCGGACCCCGGGATGCCGAAGGTCGAGGGATGGAGACCAGCGAAAGTGATGCCGCACCAGGCCCGGCAGCTGCACGGCCAGGTGCAGGGCGGCGCCGATGATGACGCCGTAAACCAGGCCGTGAACGCCGAGTCCCAACCCCGGGAAGCGCAGCCCGGCGATGGCGAGATCGTCGGGGCCGGGGGCGAGCACGAGCGCGCCGCCGATCTGGCCCAGGTCGTACACCACCGGGGCCAAAGCCGGCAGGAAGAAATGCTGATTGGCCTGCAGGCCGGAGGTCACCAAGCCGCTGACCGAGAACAGCAACAGCGCGGCGAGGTTGAGGCGCATCAACTCGATCACCAGGTCTTGGACCTCGGGCGCGAACCCGGGGGCGATGCCCCACTGCGAGCGAACGATCGGCTCGGCCAGCAACCCGACCACGACCGCCAGGACGCCGGTGACGACGAAGGCCAGATTGGCGATGCGGCTGAACAACGACCACAACGCCGGGCGACCGCTGCGCTCGAGTGCTTCCGACAGGACGGGGATCAGAGCCAACGACAGCGCGCCGCCGGTGATCAGCGCCCGCAGGAGGTCGGGGAGATTGTTGGCGGCGTTGAACGCGTCCAGCTCGGGGCCCACACCGAACTGCCGGCCGATGATGATCTGCCGCAGCAGATCGAGCGGCTTGTCGATGGCGAACAGGCCCGCGATCAGGAGCGAGGCACGGGCGACGGGCGACCAGGCTCGCAGGACGGTGAGCGCGGCCTTCGGGCGCGCGGACTCAGGCATCTACGCCCAGGCGGTTCAGATGGAACAGAGCCGGCTCGAAACCGGGGTGATAGATCAGGCTGGTCCGAAGATCTTCAATGGCCCCGGCGACGTCGCCGATGGCCTCGCGCGCCAGGCCGCGCCAGTAATAGCTCTCCTCCAGGATCGGCTCGCTCATGTTGGACAGAGTCTGCGTGGCGAGGTTGATGACGTCGTAGTAGCGGCCGGAGTAGAAGTAAGCCCAGTACGGGCCCGTCTGATACCACAGGATGCGCCACGGCCGGTGTTCGGGATCGAGGATGGCCAACTCGGCGTCGATGCGGAAGGCTTCGTCGTAGGCCGCCGCCGCCCCGGCGTAGTCCTGCATGTCCACCAGGTTGGTGCCGCGATTGAACCAGGCGAACAACTGATCGCGGCCGGTCAGGGCGAAGATCTCGTCCGAGGCCTTTTGGGCGGCGGCCTCGATGTTGGCCTTCTCGTCGGCATCCGGGCCGAGCAGGGCCAGCACCTGGTCTTCGCGGTCTGGGGGATAGATGACGATGTAGGTGTAGTTGAAGGCCCGCCAATTGGCCTCGAGTTCCTCGTAGCTCACCGGCAGATCCGAGCCGATGTAGGAGTCCTGGGCGGTGACACGGCCGCGGGCATCGTCGTAGCCCGTCATCAGTTCGTAGTGTCCCATCCACCCGTCGAATGCTGCACCTTCGAGTTCGAATCCTTTTTCGACGATGACCGGGAAGCCGGCCGCCAGGAAGGACCTCAGTCGGTCCAGGTTTCCGCCCACGCGCACGACCGCCAGCCATTCGGTCTCGCTCTCGACGAAGGCTTCCATCTCATAAGGCATGACGTTCTTGTCGCGCGGGTTGGGCTTGGTGAAGGCCGCGATCGGGCGTTGATCGCCGGTCCATCCCCAGAAGGAGAGTCCCATGCCCAGTGTGGCCGGGCCGCAGTTGTTGTATTGCTGGTACTCGTGACGGGTTCCGCTGAGGGCCACGCGCTCCGGAAGAGGAGTCGGCACGATGGTGGGTGAGGGCGTGGTGGTGGGAAGGGAAGTCGGCCCGCGCGTGGGCGTGATCGTGCGGGTCGGGGTTAACGCCCCGAGGGTCTGCCGGACCATGGCCGCCAGTGTTGGATCCGGAGTGAACACCGATTCCTCCGGCGGGAAGAGGGCATACCACAGGGCGGCGCGCGCCTCGGAAACTCGCCAGCCGATTCGCTCCTGGACGGCCGGCAGGTTGTATACCCAGGCACCGAGGACGAGGCTCAGTACGATGGCCGCGGCCACGATGACCCAGCGACGAGGCGAGCGTCTCATTCGCATGTCAGGCATCCGGCCGCGTTCACGCAGGTTCCCAGGCGACATACGCCCGCCGTCGGAATCGCTCGAGGACCTTGATCAGCGACGGGCCGAGGGCGCCCAGGAGGACGACGTTCCCGATGGCTCGCATCGTGTCCCAGGCCAGCGACGTGACCAGGTAGTAGCGGCCGTAGCGCGCCAGTATCTCTCCCCATCCCAGGCCCGGCTGCCAGCTGATGTCCGGCGCGCCGAGCGCGTAGGGCCAGTAGTAGAGATTGGTCAGGACGCCGAAGAGCCAGCCCCACAGGCCGGCGTACACAGCCAGACCCAGCGCGCCGGCGCGTTTGGGCAGAAAGGCCGCGCCCATCCCTACCCAGCCGGCGGCCAGCATCTGGTAGGGCGTCCACGGCCCGAGGCCTCCCGGGCTAAGAGGATCAGAGATCAAGAGTGTGAGGGCGCCCATCAGGAAGCCCAGACGTGCGCCGAAGACATAGCCCACCAAGGCGATCAGAAGGAAGACCGGTGAGAAACCGCCGGGAAGCGGCACGAGGTTGTCCATCATGCGCAGCGCGGTGTTGAGGCCCACCAGCGCACCCAGCATGGCGATGGTGTGCGCCGTCAAGCCTTCTTGTGCCTCGGCCAGCATCGCGACCAGGATCATCGCCAGCGATCCGCTGAAGAGAAACAACGCGGGACGCATCTGGCTTGGGTCCAGACCGGCCGGGGCCCAAAACGGATAGGCGAACGCTACCAGCCCCGCCAGGGACAGCAGACCGAAAATGAGGTTCGCCGGAGTCAAGCGGCGCGTCATCGGATAAGTCCGACCTCAGGTCTGGCGTACGGCCCGTCGCGATCGGGAAGGAGCCGGCTCGTCTCGATTGGATCGGAGCGTGGGGGAGGGGGAGCCGGTGGGCGGCGGGAAAACCGGCGGCAGTATAACATGCGGCGGTCAGTGGCCAGTGATGAGTGGTCAGCGGGCGGTGCCCCGTCCGGCTCTTTCTGCCCACCGACAACTCACCCTGACCACTGGGGTAGAATCGTGTATGTGAACCGTGATTTGTGGCTCGTGCGGGGAGGCGTTGTCTTCCTGGTGGCGCTGGGCATGTACGCCGGGCTGGCCGCGGCTCGTCCGGCCTCGGCCGCGACGACGCGTCCCGATCCGCGGAGCCAGACGTTCGTCACACCGACGCCCGGCCCGGACGGCAAGATCATCTACATCGTCCAGGAAGGCGACGTTCTGTGGACGATCGCTGCACTCAGCGGCAAGACCGTTGAAGAGTTGAGGGCCCTCAACGGACTTCAGCCCAACGATATCCTTCGCCCAGGCATGCAACTCCTGTTGGGGCTCGGTGGACCTGTTCTGCCGACGACACCCCCCGACACCCGGCCGACGGCGACTTTGGTGCCGCTGACACCGACGCCCGTTTTCGGTACGGGGGAGCTTTGCATCCTTCTGTTCGATGACGTCAACGGCAATGCCGTGTTGGACGAAGGTGAATCGCCGCTCCCCGGGGGCCAGATCAGTGTGTCGGAGCTTTCGGGCACGCTCGCCGGCGAGCACACGACGGAAGACAGCGCACACTGTTTTGCCGATCTGCTGAACGGCGACTACAATGTGAGCGCCGCTCCCCCAACGAACTACAATCCGACGACGACCATGAACGTGCCCGTGCGGATTGAACCGGGGGACTTCAAGAACATCGAGTTCGGGGCGCAGGCCAGCGCCGTCCTGGGCGGCGGGGCCGGCGGAGCCGGCAGCCGGTCGGTTCTGCTGGGCACGGTGGGAGCGCTGCTGCTCCTTGCGGCCGGCGCCTTGGGGTACGTGGCCGTCCGCTACAACCGGCGCTCGCCCGTCGGCCTGCGCTAGACACCATTCGATTCGGCAAAGACATACGCGTGCGGAGGAGCCTCAGGACCTCCCGTCGGTCAACTCGCGCAGCGCACCCAGGAACGTAAGCACGTTCTCCGGGCGGCTCGAGTGGCCCATCAGTCCGATTCGCCACACCTTTCCCGCAAGCGGGCCAAAACCCCCGGCGATTTCGATCCCGTAAACTTCCAGAAGCTTTCGGCGCAGGCCGCCGTCGTCCCACGAGGCCGGCAGTCGGGGGGTGGTGAGAGTCGTGAGACGATGCGGCTCGGGCACGAGCAGTTCGAGATCCATCTCCTCGAGCCCTCGCCACAGGCGCTGGGCGTTGTGCCGGTGGCGGAGATAGCGCTTGTCGAGCTGCTCCTCCAACGCCAGGCGCAGAGCCTCGCGCAGCGCATACGCCGTGCTGATGGGCGCGGTGTGATGGTAGACAGGCGTCTCGCCCCAGTAGCGATTGAGCAATTCAAGGTCGAAGTAGAACACCGGCACGGGTGATTTGCGCCGGGCGATGGCTTCGCGCGCCCGCGGCCCGACGGTGATCGGGGCCAGTCCCGGCGGCGCGGATAGCGATTTCTGAGAGGCGCCGTAAGCCACATCCACCCCCCAATCGTCGACTTCGACCGCTATGCCTCCCAGGGAGGTCACGCAGTCAAGCACGAGCAAGGCCTCGTGGCGATGACAGGCTTCGGCGATGGCGCGAATGTCGGGCTGGAGGACGCCGGTGGAGGTCTCGGCGTGGACCAGCGTGACGATTCTGGCCCGGTGCTGACGAAGGGAGGCCTCGATGGCCGCCGGATCGGTGAAATGGCCCCAGGGACTCTCGAGGCGCTCGACTTGGGCTCCGTAACGTCGGCCGATCTCGGCCAAGCGATCGCCGAAGTAGCCGTGGACGCAGGCCAACATCACGTCGCCGGGTTCGATGAGGTTTCCCAGAGCGGCCTCCATGGCCGACGTGCCTGTGCCCGAAACGGCCAGGGTCAACTCGTTCTCCGTCTGGAAAACGCGCCTCAACATGTTGCGGATGTCGGTCAGGATCTTGATGAAATCCGGATCGAGGTGCCCCACCAGAGGTGTGGCCATGGCTCGCAGAACGCGCGGGTGAAGCATGCTGGGGCCCGGCCCGAGAAGAAGGCGCGGGCTGGGATTGAGATCGGGGATCATGAAAGGGCCTCCGCGGAGGGACGCAGACCGTTGTGCCGAGCGCGACTGACTCTATGCCATGCGTCGCTGCAGGACAAGTCGCCCTTCCGAGTCAGAAGGCGAGACACCGCGCCGTGGCCACGGTATCAGGCGGGGGCGGTCGCTGGTGATGGTGTGGGCAGCTTTCGGCTGCTCAGGATGTACCCGGCAAATATCAGAAGCAGGGCGGCGAGTTCGCTCACTCGGAAGAGTCCGGGCCCACCCAACACGCCCAGGCTGTGGGCGCCGGCCGCGACCAGTCCGCCGAGGGCGATGAGCAGAATGCCGCCGGTCCTTGAACCGCTGAATCCCCGATCGCGCAGGCGGGCAAGGGAGTAGATCGCCGATCCGACGAAGGCCAGCGTCCCGAGGATGTTGGCCAGAATGACGAAGAGACGGACAGGGATCATGGGGAAGACCTTCACCTCAACGAACCCCAGGGCGTCCGTGCGGGTCAGAAGGGCCGGATCCACAGGAAATGTGGCGATGCCGGCGATCCCGGCCAGAGAGAGCGCAGCCAGGATGATCGTGTAGGTCCGGGCCAAGCGCGGAGAGGCCGAAAGGAAAAGCGAGCCGGCGCCGAGCCAGCCGGCGACCATGAGCGCGCCGCAAGCATAGTAGGTGCGGTACGCGAGCGGGGTCCACGCTCCACGAACGGCGGCCGCCGTTTCGGCGGCGACAGCCAAAGTCCACACCAGGAGCGCTCCGGCCCACAGGAGCTGGTGCGCGCGGCGCCTGGCCAACCATTGGGAGACTACCGCGAGGGTGAAGAAGATGCTCAGGGCAAGGTCGATCAGGGATATGGCGACGGCCATCAGGGCTTCTCCGGCGTGGATGCCCGGCAACCTTATCCCGGCTCCGTTCCGCCGTCAACCGGCCATACCCGTGGCCTGGCGCCTTACAAACTATTTGCATAAGACTCTGCGCGGGCGGGGCCTGCCTATAATGACGATAGCTGTCCGGTCCGGCGCCATTCCTACGAAGATCGCCGCCTCCGGAAAACCGAAAAGCGAGGCCCCCTGCCGCCGCCTCGCTTTTCTCTTTTCGGGGCATCGTTCCATTGCGTACTCCGTCCACTAGACCGTATACTTGCCGGCATGCGGGTGGCCGCCCCGCGGGGGACCGGGGAATCGCCTGGCCGTCCGAATGGTCGTGCATGGTCCGCTCCGTTCCCGACTACCAACGTCTGGCCGACCTTTCCCCCGACGCCGTCTTCCGTTGGGACTTCGTTCGGGGGCTGACGTTCGTCAGCCCCGGCTTCGAGCGCCTCACCGGGCGCGCGCCGGGCGACCTCCTGCTGCGCCCGGAGTACCTGCCCAGCCTGTTTCATTCCAACGGTTGGACGGACCTGCAAACGGCCGTCACCCGGATCCGTGACGAGGGAGCGCCCTCCGTCACGCTGGTGCTGCAGATGGTGGCTGCGTCCGGCGAGCCGGTGTGGGTGGAGATGTTTGCCATCCCGGTTCGGGATGACAAAGGCCGCACCGTGGGGATGGACTGTTCGGCGCGGGATGTCTCCCAGCACCTGGCCGTGGCCGAGCAACTCAGCCGGCGCACGATGGAGCAGGCGACGCTCCTTCAGGTGCAGCGCGAGCTCCTGACGCAGCTCGACCTTCGTCGCACGCTGGGCAAGATCGTCGAACGCGCTCAGAAACTCCTCCGGGCGACCACCTGCACCATCT
Source organism: Anaerolineales bacterium (assembly GCA_035693825.1). GTDB lineage: Bacteria > Chloroflexota > Anaerolineae > Anaerolineales > E44-bin32 > MGOM01. The sequence goes on along the minus strand of DASSGB010000232.1, from coordinate 20,013 downwards.
TTCTGCTGGAGCCGAATGGGGAAACGCTCCGGCCGCTGGCCTCGGCCGGTGATTTCGCCGCGGAGCTCATGCGCCAGCGCCCGCGAGTCGGCCAGGGAGTGACAGGCTGGGTGGTCTCGCGTGGTGTCCCTTTGAAGATCGATCACACCGCGCAGGATCCGCGCCCGATGCAAGTGCAGGGGACGCCCGAGGAAGACGAGAGCGCTTTGTGCGCGCCTCTGGAGCTGGGCGGGCGAGTGACGGGAGCTCTGTTGCTCAGCGGCCAGCCGGAACAGTTCCGTGAATCGGATCTCGACTTCCTGGTGGCGTTGGCTCAGGTGGCGGCCCTGGCCATCGCCAATTCCCAGACGTTCGACCAGGTCCAGCGCCAGGCGACGATCGACGATCTGACCGGTGCCTTCAATCGCGCCTTCTTCAACCAGAACTTGCGGGCCGAGCTGGCCCGCGCCCAGCGGCTGGGCTATTCGGTCGGACTGCTGATCGTGGACGTCGACAATCTGAAAGAGGTCAACGACAAGCACGGGCACCTCGCGGGGGACGCCTTGTTGAAGCGCGTGGTCGAGGGCTTGCGGCTGTCGACTCGCGAGACCGACTGGGTGGCGCGCTACGGGGGGGACGAGTTCGCGGTGGTGCTGCCGGGTTGCGCGCCGGGTCAGCTGGAGGGGGTCGGCGAGAAACTCCGCAAGAACGTGGCCGAGGCCGGCATCACGCTGGAGAGCGGCGAGCGGCTGTCGATCACGGTGAGCATGGGGGGATCGGTCTTTCCGGATGTGGCCGCGACTCTGGAGGAACTGATCGACCAGGCCGACAAGAGCGAGCTGCAGGCCAAACTGGCCCATGGCGACAAAGTCGTTGTGCATCCCAGTGCCTCGGTGACCAGCCGCGGGACGTAGACGCGGCGCATGTCCACGGTCAAGGCCGGCTCCAAGTACTTCCCTCTTTATCGACATCTCCGGCAACAGCGGGCGGAGCGGATCGTGATGAGTTTCGCCGAGATCGAGCGGCTGTTGGGAGCCGATCTGCCGCGCTCGGCGCGTCGTCGCGGATTCTGGAGCAACCGCGGGCAGGGCGGGCTTCAGGCGGCGGCCTGGCTCGAGGCTGGATACGAGGTAGGGGCGGTCGATCTGGCGAGTCGCAAGGTGGAGTTCGAGCGGCCGGGCGTTCGCTACGCGGTGCGCAAGGAGGCGGGTGAGGTCCGCTGGGATGGAGCCATGGTGCGGGCGCTCAGGACGCACCTGGAGCTGGACCAGGCGGGGATGGCGGATGTGATTGGCGTGCGGCAGCAGACGATCAGCGAATGGGAGACCGGAGCGTACGCTCCCAGTCGCAGTCGCTCGAAGCATCTGACTCTCATCGCCGAGCGAGCCGGCTTCCCCCTTCAGGGGGATTTCGCGACACATCGGCGTCGCCCCTATTGACAGGACATCCGGTAGCGTGTATCATGTCAATCGACCCGAGCGTTGTCTCGGGACCGGGCGGCAGGGGGTCGAAATCCGACCCGACGAAAGCGCCTGAGGCAGACCCCAGGGGGTGCGTTAATCGCAGACGGGCCGCACCTCGGGCGCTTTCGTTCGCCACCGGGAGGCGGCAGGGGTAGCAAATGCTCGCCGGCCGGCGCGGCGCCTTCCGTTGCATATACATAGACCGCATCGCCTTCCACTTCGGCGTGCTCGAACGGCGGGATCAGGCGGCGAACGATGGGATCGAGAAGCTCGCCGATGATGTCTTGAGCGTAGTCGAGTTCGCTGGAGGTCAGGAAGGCGGTGACGCCCGAAACGTCGGCCGGCACCAGGAAACCCCGCCGGGTTCTTGACTCCACTCAGCCTTCTCCGAGGGGAGCGGCAGGGCAGCGAGGGTTAGGCCGTTCGGGCGGCTCGCGAGTCAGCCCTGGCGAATCACCTGCCGCAGAACTGTCTGCAAGATGCCGCCGTTGCGGAAGTACTCGAGCTCGACCGGCGTGTCGATGCGCACGCGGGCTTCGAATGTCCTCAAGGCCCCCGTTTCGTCCTCGGCTTCGATCGTGAGGCTGGAGCCGGGCGTGCATTCGGCCAGCCCGCGCAGGTGAAAACGTTCGCGCCCGGTGAGGGACAGCGTTTGAGGTGTTTCGCCGGGAAGGAACTCGAGCGGCAGAATCCCCATCCCGACCAGGTTGGAGCGATGGATCCGCTCGAGGCTCTCGGCGATGACCGCTCGCACCCCCAGGAGCCGTGGCCCCTTGGCCGCCCAGTCGCGCGATGAGCCGGTCCCGTATTCTCGACCGGCGAGGACGATCAGCGGCACCTCTTCCCGGCGATAGCGCATGGCGGCGTCGTAGACCGCCATGCGCTCACCATCGGGCAGGTGAATCGTCCATCCGCCCTCGACTCCGGGCACCAGGAGATTCTTGAGACGGGTGTTGCCGAACGTGCCGCGGGTCATGATGCGGTCGTTGCCCCGCCGCGAACCGAAGGAGTTGAAATCCCGCGGCTGGACGCCGTGCTCGATGAGGTAGCGCCCGGCCGGTCCGTCGGCGGGGATCGCCCCGGCCGGCGAAATGTGATCAGTGGTGACGGAATGACCCAGGACCACCAGAGCTCGGGCCCCGACGATGTCTGCGACCGGCGTAGCCTCGGGTGTGAGATCGAAAAAGAACGGCGGCTCCTGGATGTAGGTCGAGTCGGTATCCCAGTTGTACAGGTCGCCGCCCGCCACGGGAAGCAGATTCCACGTCTCGTTGCCGGTGAACACGTCGCCGTACCACCGGCGGAAGACCTCCGGTGTCAGCGTGCGGCGAATCACCTCGTCGATTTCGCGCTGGCTGGGCCAGATATCGCGCAGGTAGACGGCGTGCCCGTCGGGATCGGTGCCGAGCGGCTCGCGCGTCAGGTCGACCGTCACCGCTCCCGCCAGCGCGAAGGCCACCACCAGCGGAGGCGAGGCCAGGTAGCTGGCGCGGACGTGAGGGTTGATGCGCCCTTCGAAGTTGCGATTGCCGGACAGGACAGCCGTGGCCACCAGGTCGGCGGTGCTGATGGCTTTGACGACTTCCCCCGAAAGAGGGCCGCTGTTGCCGATGCAGGTCGTGCAGCCGTAGCCGACCAGGTTGAAACCCAGCTCGGCCAGCGGTTCGAGAAGCCCGGCCTGCCGAAGATATTCCGTGACCACCCGCGACCCGGGCGCCAGGCTGGTTTTGACATACGGTTTCACCTGCAGGCCCCGGGCGCGCGCGTTGCGCGCCAGCAACCCCGCGCCGACCATCACGCTCGGGTTGGAGGTGTTGGTGCAGGAAGTGATCGCGGCGATGACCACCGCCCCATGACCGATTTCGGCCGTGGCGCCATTCGTTCCAACGGTGGCGCGGCTGGCCCGCGCCTCCTGGGCCAGGCCGAAACCGCCGTCTTTGACCGGCGAAGCCAGCGTATCTTGAAAGGCCGGCCCGATCTGCGAAAGGACGACACGGTCCTGCGGCCGCTTGGGGCCGGCCAGGCTGGCCTCGATCGTGCTCAGGTCCAACTCGAGGGTCTCACTGAATTCCGGATCGGGGCTGTCCGCCTGCCGAAACAGGCCTTGTTCCTTGGTGTAGCGCTCAACCAGGTCGACGAGGTCCTCGTCGCGGCCGGTGAGTCGCAAGTAGCGCAACGTCTCGTCGTCGACCGGGAAGTACGTGGCGGTGGCTCCGCATTCCGGAGCCATGTTGGCGATCGTCGCTCGATCCGGCAGCGGCATGGCGGCCAGCCCGGGCCCGAAGACCTCGACGAACTTGTCGACCACGCCATGACGGCGAAGCCGTTCGGTGATCGTCAGGGTGAGATCGGTGGCGGTCGTGCCTTCGGGCAGGCGTCCGGTCAGGCGAAGGCCGACAACCTGAGGCGTGACCATGACCATCGGCTGGCCCAGCATCACCGCCTCGGCTTCGATCCCCCCCACGCCCCAGCCCAGCACGCCCAGACCGTTGACCATCGTGGTGTGCGAGTCGGTGCCGACCAGGGTATCGGGAAAGGCCAGAGTCTCGCCACGCTCCTGGCGCGTCAGCACGACGCGCGCCAGGAACTCGAGGTTGACCTGATGAACGATGCCCGTGGCGGGCGGCACGACCCGGAAATGTTCGAAGGCTTCCTGGCCCCAGCGCAGGAACTCGTAGCGCTCGCGATTTCGCTGGAACTCCAGCTCGGCGTTGCGGCGCAGCGCCTCGGACGAAGCGAAGAAATCCACCTGGACCGAGTGATCGATGACCAGGTCCACCGGAACGCTGGGATTGATGCGTCGCGCCCCCGCCCCCAGGCGAGCCACGGCCTGGCGCATCGCCGCCAGGTCGACCACCGCCGGCACGCCGGTGAAATCCTGCATCAGGACCCTGGCCGGGAGGAATGGCACTTCCTGACGGGCTGCGGGATGTGGAGACCAGGAGGCCAAAGCCCGCGCGTGATCGACGGTGATGCCGGCACGATTCACCTGGCGCACCACCGATTCGAGCAAGATGCGGATCGAAAGCGGGAGCCGCTCGAGGCGGGGCCAGCCCTCGGCTTCCAGCGCCGGCAGGCTGATGAACGTGACGTCGCCGGACCTGGTGCGCAACTTGCGGCGCGCCTGGATGACATTCTCCATGAAGGACTCCGTGATCAGGAATGGACCGGCGGCGACCGCCTTCACCTTGCCGCCGGAGGGATGCTGTTGCTGGCTGAGTATAATCCAAGCACACCCCGGTTCGCTCCCGGGCGCCGCATGTCTTCAGCGGATAAGCCTTTCCTCCACGCGTGTGTGTTTCCAACGAACCACGTGGCCTCTTATGGGCGCGTAGCGGCGATCCGCTGCTCAACGGCGCGTGAGGCTTAGATGACCCCGGCCCGACTCGATGGAAGCCGGCGCAAGCGCGGCCGCCCCGAAGGGGGCGCGCCATCTCCGGGCGCCCGCCCGGAGGCCTTGGAGGCCGTGCGCCGCGTCACCGAAGAAGCCGTTCTCCAGCCGGACCTCGAGTCGCTTTTCCAATCGATCGTCCGCAACGCCGTAGATCTGATTCAGGGCGAGGGAGGCGGGATGTACCTGGTGGTGCCCGAGACCCGCCAGGTGCGCTGCGTGGTCAGCCTGGGCACGCCGGTCTCCGCCGTGGGCACCGTGCTCAACTTCGGCGAGGGAGCGGCAGGCACCGTGGCCGAAACCGGCCAACCCTTGAACATCCGGGATTACCGGACCTGGCCGGCGCGGGCAGCGGTGTTCGAGCAGCGGGCTCCGTTTCGAGCCGTGATCAGTGCCCCGATGGTCTGGCAGGGGCGGGTGACCGGCATCCTCCACGTTCTCCGGTTTCGCTCCGAATCCGCGTTCAACGACGCCGACCTCAGACTGCTGACGGTCTTCGCCAATCAGGCGGCCGTGGTTCTGGAGAACGCGCGTTTGCTCGAAGCCGCCGAGCGCCGTTTCCGCCAGCTTTCCCTGCTTCACGGTATCACCCGCGCCGGCATGGCCCTCACGGAGCTGCAGCCGCTGGTGCAGGAGATGGCCGACCGGATGGCGTCGCTGATTGAAGCCGACGCGTGCTACCTGACGTTGTGGGATGAGGGGCATCGAACCGTCCTGCCGGCGGCCGCCTTCGGAACTTTCCGCGACACGTATCCCGCCATGGGGCCCGAGCCCGGAGAACAGACTCTGACCGAGAGCGTGTTGAAGGTCGGCCATCCCCTCGCCATCGATGATGTCAGCGCCACGCCCTATGTCAGCCAGTCTCTCAGCCAACGTTTCCTCGTGCGGTCAGCCCTCGGGTTGCCGCTGGTCGTGGGCGAAACGCGCGTGGGGGCGGCGCTCCTGACCTTCGAACGACCTCACGCCTTCACTCCGGAGGAGATCAACCTCTGCGAGCAGGCCGCCGGGCAGGTGGCGCTGGCCATCGCCCGCGTGCGCGCGCTGGAGGCGGAGCGACGAAGGACGGCCGAACTGGAGGGCATTCGGCGGGCCAGCCTGCGCCTGACCTCCAGCCTGGAGCTGAGGCCGGTGCTGGAAAGCGTCCTGGAGGAGGCTCTCAAGCTGGCGCGAGCCAAGGACGCGCACATCTTCATGTACGACGGAGAGAAGTTGGCCTTCGGCGCGGCCTATTGGGACGGCGAGTTCCATCCCGCGCCGTTTTCCGAGCCGAGGCCCCACGGACTGACCTACAGCGTGGCGCGCACGGGCCAGCGGATCATCGTGGCCGACGCCAGCACCGATCCGATGTTCCAGGACAGTCCGTGGTCGGGGACGATTCTCGGGATCCCCATCCTGGCCGCCGGTCGGGTGCGGGGTGTGATGACCATGGCCTTCGGGCGGCCGACCGATCTGGACCAGGATGAGCTGCGGGCGCTCGAGCTCCTGGCAGATCAGACGGCGATCGCCCTGGAGAACGCGCGGTTGTTCGAGACCATCGACACCGAGCGGCGTCGGCTCCGCCTGCTGTTCGATATCACCCGCGAGCTTTCGGCCAGCGTCGACCTGACGGAGATTCTCGAGCGAGCTGTTCGCCTGACGACCGCCAACCTGGATGCCGAGTGGGGCACGGCCTACCTCCTCGATTCTCAAAGCGGCCGGCTACGGCTCACGGCGACCGCCGGTGATCTCGGCATGGACGTGGACAGCCTCGATCGAATCCTCGGCATGCGAACCGGCCGCGGCCTGGAGGGTTGGGTCGTGGCGCATCGGCAATCCGCCCTCGTTCGCGAGGTGCTGCAGGATGAGCGCTGGCTCCACCTTCGGGCCCTCAACCACGGCCCAGGTTCGGCGATCACGGCCCCCATCCTGACGGGTCAGGAGATCCTGGGCGTGATGACCGTCTTGCGATCGGAGGTCTTTCAACAGGAGCATCTCCTGCTGCTGGAGGCTGTCGGCTGGCAGGTCGGGCTGGCTCTGGCCAACGCCCGCCGCTACCAGGAGGTGACGCGTCGGCTGGCGGAACGAGCGGCTCTGCAGAACGTGGCCCAGACGGTCAACCGTCGCCTGGAGATGGAAGCCCTGCTGGATGAAGTCGTCCGGCAGGTCAGCGACGTCCTCGGGTACCCCGTGGTGGAGATCTTTCTGATCGAAGACGACGTCCTGGTGTTGCGGGCGGCCAAGGACACGATGGCCATCGGAGAGAAACGCGTGCCGATCAAGCGCGGCGTTATCGGCCGCGCTGTGCGCACCAATCGGCCGGCCTACGTGCCCGATGTGCGTCAGGACCCGGATTACGTCGTGGGCGTGCCGACGACCGTCGCCGAGATCGCCGTGCCCCTCTACAAAGAAGATCTGGTGGTCGGCGTCCTGAATGTCGAGACGCCCGAGCGCGGCCGTTTGACGGAGGAGGACCTTCACCTGCTGACCCTCCTGGCCGACCAGGTGTCGGTGGCGTTGGAGAACGCGGCACTCTACGACCGCCTGCGCCGCAATATGGCCGAGCTGGAGCAAACCGTCTCGGACCGGACGGCCGAGCTGGCGAAAGCATTGGAACAGGCCCGCGAAGCCGATCGATTGAAGACGCAGTTCGTGGCCGATGTTTCGCATGAGCTGCGCACGCCTCTGACCAATATTCGCCTGTACCTGGAGCTGGTGGATCGCGGTCGGCCGGAAAAGTTTGCCAACTACATGGAGACGCTCAATCGCGAAACAGAGCGTCTCGTTTCCCTCATCGAAGACTTGCTGGCGGTATCGCGCCTCGATGCCGGAACGGCCGTGCCGCAGCCGGAGCCGATCGATCTGAATCGACTGGCCCTCGGCCTCGTGGAGGACCGGCGGAGGCTCATGCATCAAAAGAGTCTTTCGCTGTCCTACGAGCCGATGGCGGGTCTGCCGGTGGTGATGGCCGACGAGAGGATGCTGGCTCAGGTCCTGGCCAATCTCATGACCAACGCCATGAACTACACGCCCCCCGGTGGCGCCATTCGCATTAGCACCGATGTGGCCCAAGACGCCGATGGGTCCTGGGTTCGCCTATCGGTGGCTGATACCGGCCTGGGAATCCCGGACGACGAAAAACCCAACCTGTTCAGCCGGTTCTTCCGCGGCAGCGCCAGCCGCCTGATGAACACCTCCGGCACCGGCCTCGGCCTGGCCATCTGCCGCGAGATCCTCGATCGTCACGGCGGCCGCATCACCTTCACCAGCCGCACGGGTGAGGGGACCACGTTCACCATCTGGCTCAAGACAACCGAGGCGACCCCCTCCGCCTGACGGCGCGCGGCGCAAGGCGCCACCCAAGCGCGGACGCGCGAGCCGGCCCGCGCGCTTGGGGCTTGCGCAGCCGGGGAACGGGCTGTGGGCGGAGGTCAGATGATGCTTGCGTCGGCCGGCGCCGAAATCCATTCGGCATCGGTGCCGGCCGCGGTGGCGCGGAACGAGAGGCGGTGAAGGGGGCAGGGGCCCAGCCGCGCCAGGGCCTGGAGATGCTCGGGCGTTCCGTAACCCTTGTGGTGGCCGAAGCCGTAGCCCGGGAACGTGCGCTCATACATCAGCATCAGGTCGTCGCGCCATACCTTGGCCAGCACCGAGGCACAGGCGATGGAGAGCACGCTTGCATCTCCATGCGTCACCGAGGTCTGGGCCACGGCGACGTTGGGCAGGGCGACGTGGTCCAACAGCAGATGGCCCGGATGAAGACTCAGGGCCTCGAGCGCGCGTTCCATCGCCAGCAACGTCCCGGCCAGGGGCCCGATGGCATCGACCTCGGCCGCAGTGGCCAGGCCGAGTCCGTGATCCAGGGCCACCTGGCGCAGGCGGTCGGCCCACCGCCTGCGCTGGCCGTCGGTCATCTGTTTCGAGTCGCGCACGCCGTCCAGGACGCGGCGCAGGCCGCGGTGCTCGAGAGGCAGGATGACGGCCGCTGCCACCAGCGGGCCGGCCAGCGCACCCCGGCCGACTTCGTCCAGTCCGGCGAGGCGCAGTTGGCTCGAAGCGGCCAGCCTACGCTCGAGAGCCAGGCTCGGACGATGAGTCCCGGGTCCGCGCATACAAACCTCGCGCCCAGTTGCGGCGAATGCGGAAGAGATCGATGAGCATGTGGAAGGAGTCCTGCACGATGCGGACCCGGCTGCCCGGCTCGAAATACCAGGGGATCGGAATCTCAACGATGCGGTAGCCGCGGCGCAGGGCAATGTAAAGCATTTCGACGTCGAAGCTCCATCCATCCATCCGCTGCACGGAGAACAGATCCTCGGCCGGCCCGGCGCGGAGGCATTTGAATCCGCACTGTGTATCCTGGAAGTCGGGGATGGCCAGCAGGCGCACGGTAGCGTTAAACACCCGGCCGATCCAGTGCCGGTAGGCCGGCTCACCGTAGCGCCGCGCGCCGGACGCCTCGCGCGAGCCGATGGCGATATCGGCCGAGGGCTGCGCCGGTGGAAGAAACCGGGGCAGTTCCTCGATGGGCATAGACAGATCGGCATCGCAGATGAAGCGGTAATCCCCGCGCGCTTCGAGCATGCCGCGCCGCACCGCCCGGCCCTTCCCTGGAAGGGCCTCCTGGAACAAACGCAGCCCGTGGCTGTCGGCGGCGTGCCGGCGGGCGACGGCTGCCGTGCCGTCGGTGCTTCCGCTGTCGACAACGATCAATTCCGACTCATAGGCCTGGGCGGCCAGAAAGGATCGAATGCGAGCCAGGCTCGACGGAAGCCGTCGCTCCTCGTTGTGGGCCGGAACGATCACTGAAAGGAAAGGAGTCAAGGTACGGCGGTCAGAAGAGGTAGGCGTTCTGGGCGATCACGAGGGCGAAGACAACGATGATCACCACCTCAACCGCCAGCATGAACCCCAGCAGAGCCCATTGTCGAAGGCTCAGACGCGGCAGCCTTCGGCTTCCTGGAAGCGGCGCGGGCCTCTCATCGAGTTTGAATGGCCCGGCGCCCGCCACGGGTGCCTCATCCGGGAACGGGCCCGAGATCGGGGCTGTGCGGGGAGGCGGCGGTGGAGCCATGCGGCGCGCGGGAGCAGGCGGAGCCGGTTCTGGCTCCGGCTCAGGCGCCTTGGGCGGCCGCAGGAGCGCATCGACCACCACCTGAACGTCCTCGGCGTCCATGATCGGATCGGCTTGGAGAAGGTTCGCCGCGAAATGCTCGATGGCGTCGGCCATCACGATGCGCGCCCGCGGATGGGCCGTGTCGACGTGCGCCCTCGGGTTGGTGAAGATCAACACCGGCTCGAGATCCGGCAGCCCGAGGCCTTTCTCCCGGAGGAAGGTCAGCACGACTTCGGCCGTGCCGACCGCCAACTGCTGCAGGTTGGGGAGCGACTTGCGGAAGCCGCCGGAGGCCTGCACCAGCCACTCATCGCCTTTGGCCCGGAAGACGCCACCCACGGGCGTGGCCATCAAGGCGCGCACTCCCTGCGGACCGACAAGGATCATGGAAGCGATCAACCCTGTATTCGGAACCAGTATGTTCCGCAACAGGCTGTAGTCCTTCCCCAGGCTTTTCGACAGGCGCTCCGTGACCTCGACCTGGGCCTGCATGATCCCGTACCAGGGACCACCGTAGCGCAAAGTTCCCCGAACGCGGTTCTCGAGGCTAATCTGACCGTTTTCGTCGCGGAATTCGGACTTGTCGATGACCTTCATGAAAGGCTCCACGACCCCCAGCGCCGTGTACGGGACGAAGTATACGTCAGTCGAGAGGCCGCACAAGCCGAGGGCTATAATCCGACATCATGACCGGTGTTCGCCGCCGACGCCTCCTGCTTCTGGCCTGGCTGACAGCAGCCAGCCTGGCGGCCACGCCCCCACGCCAGGATGCGCCCCAGGTCCTTTTGTTGAAGGCCTCCGGGCCCCTGACTCCGGCCATGGCCGAATACCTCGAGCGGGGGTTGGCGACAGCCACCAATCATGGATCGGACGCGGTCGTCTTGCAGTTGGACACACCCGGCGGTTCGATCGACCTCATGAATCGCATGGTCCGGGCGATTCGTTCCAGCCCGACCCCGGTGATTGTGTACGTCGCCCCGCGAGGCGCGATCGCCGGCAGCGCCGGCACGATGATCTCCCTGGCCGGCCATGCTCTGGGCATGGCGCCTGAAACGGCGATCGGCGCCGCCAGCCCGGTCGGGTCCCAGGGCGAGGACCTGGGCGAGACCATCGAGGCCAAGGAGAAAGAGATTCTCAGGGCGACGGTTCGGGGCCTCGCCTCCCGGCGCGGCCCCGAGGCGGTGGCCCTGGCTGAGGCCACGGTGGAATCGGCGCGGGCCGTCTCCGCCGACGAGGCGCTCCAGGTGGGGTTGATCGACCTGATTGCCGACGACCTGGAGGAACTGCTGAGCGGCCTAGACGGCCGCAGCGTGGAGCTGGAAGGCGGGCCGCACGTGCTGCGCACCCGCGGCGCGATCGTCACCGAGGTTCAACCTTCGTTCATCGAGCAGGTGCTGGGCGCGCTCACCAATCCGAACATCGTCTTTCTGCTGATCTCTCTCGGCGTGCAGGCGATCCTCATCGAACTCTCCAGCCCCGGAGGCTGGGTGGCGGGATTTGTCGGCGTGGTGGCGCTGGCGCTCGGCGCCTACGGCCTGGGAATCCTTCCGGTCAACTGGTTCGGCCTCATCTTTCTCGGCACGTCCTTCGTGCTCTTCGTCCTGGACATCAAAGCTCCGACGCATGGCGCCCTGACGGCAGCCGGGCTTGCCTCCTTTGTTGTCGGTGCCCTCGTGCTTTTCAATTCCCCGACCACCCCCACCTTCCAACGGGTCTCCGTTCCTCTGGTGGTCGGCGTGGGCCTGGCCATGGCTGCGGCCTTCCTGACCATCCTGACCTTCGTGCTGCGCGCCCAGCGAGCGCCGCTGGGCGTGGGAAGCGCGGCGCTGGTTGGACGCGTCGGTGAAGTGCGCGAGGCGCTCGACCCCGTCGGTCAGGTGCAGGTCGCTGGAGAACTGTGGTCGGCCGAAGTGGAGGAAGGCGCCGGGCCGGTGCCTGTCGGCGAAAGAGTCGTCGTGAGCAGCGTCGATGGGCTGCGCTTACGCGTGCGCAGCCGCTGACGCTGCGCCGGTTGACGGCGCTCGACTGCGCTTGTACACTACCTTCTCAGGACGGCACGAGGAGGATTATCCATGGCGCCCGCATCCCACCGATTGATCGTCCGCACCGGCCCGAACCCAGGGATGGTTTTCGATCTGACCAAGGACGTCACCATGCTCGGCCGGGACGTCACCAACGACATCGTCCTGGGCGACGCCGAGATCAGCCGCCAGCACTCGCGGATCTCGCGCACGCCCGGGGGGATGGTACTGGAGGACCTGGGGTCCACGAACGGGACGTTCGTTAATGGAGACCGCCTGGTTTCGCCCCGGGTGTTGATGTCGGGTGATCTGGTCGGGATGGGTGAGAACGTCACCCTGACGTTCGAATCGACGGCGCCGGAAGCCGCGGCCACGGTCATGGGCCCTGTGGCGCGAGGGGCGCGGCCCTCCCCGCCGCCCACCGCGCCTCCGCCGCGCCCGGCAACTCCTATGCCGCCTGCGGCCGCACCGCCGATGCCGGCCGGCGAAGTCCCTGCGCGCGCCGGCAACCGGCGTTGGGTCCTCGCCGGGTGCGGCTGTCTGATCCTCCTGGCCGCGTGCGCAGGCTTCCTGTGGTTCATGGACCTCTACTACCCGGAGATCCTGTACGCGCCCTTGCAGATTCTGGGTTTCTAGTCGTCACGTTCTTCCGGCGAAATCGACCGGGCGGCCCTGGGCCGCCCGGTTTGTTTGTGGCCGGGTGGGACATTCAGTCTCGGGGATCCGAGCGCATCCCCATCCAGCGCGACCAGAGGCTGCGGTGGCGCGCGAACAGGGGATAGAGCTTCTCCGCCAACCACAATGCAGGCGGCGCGGATCCCATGCGCGCCGCCCAGGACCAGGGAGCCGGCAGCGCCTCGAGAACTGCGAACACCGCCTGTGCCCCTCTCACAACCTTGCCATCCTCGAGGACAACGTGCAGGGCACATTCCAGGTCGTTCTTCGATACCCTGGCCGGCAAGTCGGCGGTAGCCTGGGTCTGATAAGGAAGGAGTTCGAGCCGCTGCCGGTCGTCTCGCTTCCGGGCTTGTGCGGCCAGAAGCAGGCAGACACCGCACTCGCCGTCGTACAGCACGCGCCGGGCGTTTCGTGTTCGAAGGGCGACCGGATCGTACGCGGACACTGTCTTCCTTCACACTTGCGACGGGCCAATCCTAATCGATAGCAGGGTCCGCCTCGGAGGGTTCATGAAGTTGGAGATCACCTTTCAAGGGGGAGCGCAGGTCGACGCCGCGTTCGCCGGTTTTCGCGTGCACACCGATCAGCCCCCGGAAGATGGAGGCGAAGGGGCGGCTCCCACGCCGTTCGCCCATTTTCTGGCCTCCATGGGCACCTGCGCCGGCGCCTACGTGCTGAGCTACCTTCGAAAGAAGAACCTGCCCACCCAGGGAGTTCGGCTGGTTCAGCGAGTCCACGGCAACCGCCAGACCGGAATGGTCGAAGCCATGGACATCGAGATCCTCGTTCCCGAGGACTTTCCCAAGAAGTATCTTCCGGCATTGGTTCGATCCGCCGAACTGTGCTCGGTCAAGAAGCATCTCGAGCATCCGCCGTCGGTCTCGGTGAGCGCCAAGGCCGTTGCCTGACCCGGAAGTACAATCGGGATGAGGATCGAGCCCTAAAGCTCACGAGTCCTGGATATGACCGACAAGGCGGGTTCGCCAGACACGCAGAGCGATGCAAGGCCGCCATCACTGCGTTTTCGCCTTCTGGCCAGCGGGGGCATCCTTCTGATTCTGCTGGGCCTGTACCTCCGGGTCACACGTTCGGAGCCGCGCGCCGTCTCACCCCAAGCGGAAGAGGGGTTTGCCGCCGCGCGGCAGGCGATGGTCGATGAAGGCATTGTGGGTTGGGGGATCACCGACGAAGCGGTCATCGCCGTCATGCGCTCGGTCCCGCGTCATGAGTTCGTGCTCGAGGAGTTCCTGGGGCAGGCCTACGAGAACCATCCTCTCCCGATTGGCTACGGACAGACGATCTCGCAGCCGTACATCGTGGCCTTGATGAGTCAGGAGCTTGAAGTCAGCCCGGGCGATCGAGTGCTCGAGGTCGGGACAGGTTCCGGTTATCAGGCGGCCGTCCTGGCTCAATTGGGGATCGAGGTCTACACGGTGGAAATCATTCCCGAGTTGGGAGAACCGGCTCGCGAGCGGCTGGCACGGCTGGGGTATAAGGTGGATGTTCTCGTCGCCGACGGCTATAACGGGTGGGAGGAATACGCTCCGTATGCCGCCATCATCGTGACGGCCGCGCCCGATCATGTCCCCAGGCCGCTGCTGGAGCAGTTGGCCGACGGGGGCCTGCTGGTCATCCCGATCGGCCCGCCGGGTGGCTATCAGGAGCTGTGGAAGATCCGCCGCACCGGCGACGACTTCCAGTCGACCAGCCTGGGGGGCGTCCAGTTCGTGCCTCTGGTGCACGAGGAGCCGGCAGGTTACATTCCCGAAGACTGGTAGCCCGCATCTCGATGGCGCGGCGCTACCAGCCACGCGATCAGATACATCGCGGCTCCAACGACCAGGGTCGTCTTGAATCCGGCACTGAGCACGAGCAACGCGGCCACCGGGCCGGCCACGCCGGAGGCCGCGCCGTTGGCAGTCCACGCCCAGGGTACGAGGGGCGGGCCGATCCGCTCCAGCAGACGGAGTCCGCCGGCGAAGGGGATTCCCATTCCGACGCCCAGTGGGAAAAGCACGGCTGCGCACAAGGCGACCCTGGCCGGCAGGGGCCAGCCAAGAGCGCTTGGGCTGAGCCATGGAATGGCCCATGTCAGGATGGCGGCGTACAACGCCAACGAAGGCAGGAGCCGGACGAGTCGAACGCGGTGGGAGATCAGACTCCCCAGTCCCGACGATAGAAGCAGGACGCCCAAGACCGTCACCAGAGATAGGCCCGGGCGATCCAGGAGCAGAACGAGCTGCTGGATCAGCGTTACCTCGATCACAAGGAAGCCCAGCCCGACGGCGGCGAAGTACAGCATCGAACGACCGGGGCTCGGCCGTGAGGTCCCGCCTCGAGGCGCGAGGCGCGCGGTCAATAGCACGAGCCCTAAGGCCAGGATCAGGACAACTCCCAGTAAGAGGAGGAGAACAAGAAACCCGCTTCCTCCAAATGGTTGCCACGTCATCCCCAGCTGCGCCAGGACCTCCGGCGTCTGCCGCCAGCGGAAGAACTGAAAGTAGAAGGGGCGGTCGTCGCTCGTCGGGCGCACATCCATTTCGGCGCGGGAGAGGGTCGTCTCGGGATCGAGCATCCAGCCGGTGAAGAGCGTGTGGTAGACATCCTCGGGGAGCTGATTGTGTCGATTGAGCTCCTCCGGACGCAGGTCCGGAAGGTAGATGGGATCGTAGCCGCTGGCCTCGAGCAAGCTGCGCACCGTGGCCAGCTCCGCCGGGGAGAAGGAACGGGGACTCGCGATCAGAGTCGCGGTGCGCATCGACCGATAGGCCAGCATCCGGTCTTCAGGGCCTTCCGCACCAGGCGTTGACATCGCCGCCACCAGGGTGGCCCAGGCGCGGGTTTCATCGCTGGGGGGCGTCCCGAGCCAGCGCGTCAGGACGAGCAGGCCGTCCGGCTTCAGGTGCTGGAGAGCCTCGGTCAGCGCCTGCAGGGTCAATCCATATTCCTCATTCAAGCTGAAAGCACCGGAGCGGATCGGGCGGTAGGGATCGCTGAGACTGATGACGATCAAGTCGAAGTCATCGCTCAGGCGAGCCAGGCCGGACCGCTGCGGGCCGGCAATCCATTGCACACGGGGATCGACTGCAAGACTCCGAGTGAAACCCAGGAAGGGACCTGAGAGCGCCTCGAAGATGAGAGGCTCGTCGTAGATGGCGGTCACGCTCGTGGCGCCGGAGGCAAGGGCCAGGGTGACTTCGAGACCGCCGCCAGGTCGAAGAACGAGAGTAGAGGCGCCGGGGCGCAGAGCGTAACCAAGGCCCGAGGGCATGGCCGCCGCCAGTTCCGAGGCCTGCGGGCCCGAGGCATCGATCGCCGTCAGGGGCATCGGGCCCTCACCGTCGAGAAAGGCAGCGTGTTGAGGCGGCAGCTCGACACGCGCGTTGAGGCTGAGGCCCGGGAAGATATGGAAGGCGCTGCTCTCGACGACGTCGAGGCGCGCGAAGGCGCTCCAGGTCGACGCCGCCTGGCGTGCATCGGGAAGCAGGCGCGCCATGGCCAATGGCTTGTAAGGTGACAGCCGCAACCGCCAGGAGGCGGGCATACGGATCGGCGGCGCCAGCGCGAGGCCGGCGAGCGCCAATAGAACAACGCGCCCTTCGCGGCGAGTCGTCAGGGCTGAGGCTGCGGCCAGGCCCAATGCGACCGAGATGAAGATCACGGATTCGGCGCCGCCGAGGTCCGTCACCACCAGGGCCAGTGGAGGCCCGAGTGCACCCCCGAGAAGGCTCGCGGCATAGGGCCGGCGCGCTTCAGCCGGCGACTGCGCAAGCGAGGCGCCCGTGACCCAGCCCGAAAGCAGAAACGGTGCGCCCGCCGCAGCTACGTCGAGGGCAAGGATGAGGATCTGCCGCGGTTCCCAGGCGATGCTGTACGAATCGAACGGCGCAAGCTGGAGGACGAGATACGAAGCCAGCACCGCCACTGAGAATCCGGCGGCCATCCACGCCAGCGGCGGCGTGCGCCGCTGAACAGAAAGCAGCAAACCGCTGGCCGCCAGGCTCATCACCGCCAGACTGACGACCAGGAAGGCAAAGTGGTAAAACTGCTGGATGGCGTATAGGCGTGTCAGCCCGACTTCATACGCCAGGCTGGCGCACGAAAGAAGGGCGATTCCCCACAGGCTGGGACGTCCGCTGCGCATCGGCCCGCCGTCCTGCCGCCGATGATTGTAGCCCGGCGCGCTCCGGCCCGGCGACGTTTGGGGCTGCTCAGGAGGTCAGATGGACAAGGTCATCGTCATGAGCGAACGGAAGAACGTCGCTCTGGTGGCGCACGACAATCGGAAACGTGATCTGCTCGAATGGGCGCGCTACAACCAGGGTTCGCTCTCTCAGCACAACCTGTTCGCCACCGGAACCACAGGTGAACTGCTCCAGCGAGCGCTGGACCAGCCCGTCGAGCGCCTCATCCACGGCCCGCTGGGAGGCGACCAGCAGATCGGCGCGCGCATCGCGGAGAATCTCATCGATTTCCTGGTCTTCTTCTGGGATCCGCTCGAGCCGATGCCGCATGATCCGGATGTCAAGGCTCTGCTGCGCATCGCCGTGCTGTACAACATCCCCACGGCCTGCAACCGGGCCACGGCCGACTTTCTCATTTCCTCGCCGCTCATGACTCGCGAGTACGAGAGGATCCAGATCGACTACCACGAACAGCTGATCGCCCGGCCCCCCTTGAGGGCGTGAGGCGGAATCCCTCCCTCTGCAAGGGGGACGCTGAGCGCGAGAGAAGAATCCCTTCCCCTGCATAGGCGGGATGCTGGGCGCGAGGAAGAATCCCTCTCCCTGCAAGGGGGAGGGTAGGGTGAGGGTCGCGGCTCGCAGAAAAGCTTCCCGACCGTAGGGGCGGCTCGCGAGCCGCCCCTACCGTCGTTAGTTCTGCTCTTCCCCCACTGCCTCGGCGCGGACGGCGGAGAACGTCAGGCCCCCGGGCCCGCGATCGACGCGGATCGTATCGCCGGCGCGGAACTCGCCCGCCAGCAGTTTCAGCGCCAGTGGATCCTGAATCTCGCGCTGGATCAGCCGCTTGAGGGGCCGAGCGCCGTAAACGGGATCGTAGCCCGTTTCGGCCAGATAGGCCCGCGCCGCGTCGGTGATCTCCAGGCTATGGCCGGCGGAGGCGATGCGGTCGGCCGAGCGCCGCAGCTGGATGTCGACGATCTTGGCCAGGTCGGCCTGGGTCAGGCGCTGGAAGACAACCACCTCGTCGATCCGGTTCAGGAACTCGGGGCGGAAGTGGCGCGTCAGCAGCTCGCGCACCTCGGCCTCGGCCGCCTTCTGCGATCGCTCGCGATCGCTCCACAGTTCGGAGCCGAGGTTGCTGGTCATGATGACCACCGAATTGCGGAAGTCCACGGTGCGGCCCTGGCCATCGGTCAGGCGCCCGTCGTCCAGCAACTGCAAGAGGACGTTGAACACTTCCGGATGGGCCTTCTCGATTTCGTCGAAGAGGACCACGCTGTACGGGCGGCGGCGAACCGATTCGGTGAGCTGGCCGCCCTCGTCGTAGCCGACATAGCCGGGCGGGGCGCCGATCAAACGTGAGACGGTGTGCTTCTCCTGGTACTCGCCCATGTCGATGCGCACGATGGCCCGTTCGTCGTCGAACAGGAACTCGGCCAGCGCCCGCGCCAGCTCCGTCTTGCCGACGCCGGTCGGCCCCAGGAACAGAAACGAACCGATCGGCCGGTCCGGGTCCTGCAAGCCCGAGCGCGAGCGCCGCACGGCGTTGGCCACCGCCCGCACCGCTTCGTCTTGCCCGACCACCCGGGCGTGCAAATTGGCTTCCATGTGCAGAAGCTTTTCCATCTCACCTTCGAGGAGCTTCGACACGGGAATGCCCGTCCAGCGGGAGACGACCCGGGCGATATCTTCGGCGTCGACTTCTTCCTTGAGCAGCGCCCCGCTGGTCTGGATCTCGCGCAGGCGTTTCTCCTGCGCGCCCAGCTTCGTCTCCAGGTCGCGCAGCGTTCCGTAGCGCAGGCGGGCGGCGGCCTCCAGATCGGCCTGCCGCTCCGCCTGCTCGATCGACTGCCGCGTGCGGTCGATGTCTTCTTTGATGCGGCGGAGCTCGCCGATGGCTTCCTTTTCCATCTGCCAGCGCGCGTGCAGCTGCGACGACTGCTCGCGAAGTTCTGCAATCTCGGCCTCGAGCTTCTCAAGACGCTCGCGGGAGGCCTTGTCCTTTTCCTTCTTCAGAGCCTGGCGTTCGATCTCGAGCTGCAGGATGGCGCGGTCGACCTCGTCCAAGGCCTGCGGTTTCGAGTCGATCTCGGTCCGCAGGCGCGCCCCGGCCTCGTCGATCAGATCGATGGCCTTGTCCGGGAGGTGGCGGTCCGAAATGTAGCGATGCGACAGGCTGGCGGCGGCGATGACCGCCGCGTCCTGGATGCGCACGCCGTGATGGACCTCGTAGCGTTCCTTGAGGCCACGCAGAATGCTGATGGTGTCTTCCACGCTGGGCTCGTCGACGAAGACCGGCTGGAAGCGCCGCTCGAGAGCGGCGTCTTTTTCGACATGCTTTCGATACTCATCCAGCGTGGTGGCGCCGATCATGTGCAGCTCGCCCCGCGCCAGCATGGGCTTGAGCATATTGCCGGCGTCCATGGCGCCCTCGGCTGCGCCCGCCCCGACGACCGTGTGCATCTCGTCGATGAACAGCACCACGTCGCCGGCGGCGTCCGTCACTTCCTTCAGGACGGCCTTCAGGCGCTCTTCGAACTCGCCCCGATATTTGGCGCCCGCCACCAAGGCGCCCAGGTCGAGCTGGACGATGCGCTTCTTCTTGAGTCCCTCGGGCACATCGCCGTTGACCACGCGCTGCGCCAACCCTTCGACGATAGCCGTCTTGCCCACGCCCGGGTCGCCGATGAGCGCCGGGTTGTTCTTCGTGCGCCGCGACAGCACCTGCACCACGCGGCGAATCTCCTCATCCCGGCCGATGACCGGATCGAGCTTGCCGCGGCGGGCAAGCTGTGTCAGGTCGCGGCCGTATTTCTCCAGCGCCTGGTAGGTGTCTTCGGGGTTGGCGGAGACGACACGCTGCGAGCCTCGAATCGCGCTGAGACTCTGCAGGACGGCCTCCGGAGTCACGCCGACTTTCTTCAGGCGAGCGGCCTCCGGGCCTGCGGCCAGTGCCAGGAGCAGGTGTTCGGTCGAGACGTACTCGTCCTTCATCGCCCCTGCCTGGTGTTCGGCCGCTTCCAGCACCTGGCTGAGCGCACGCGACAGGCCGGGCTGCGATGTTGCGCCGCTGACTCGCGGCCGCGACTCCAACTCGCGCTGCAGCTCCTGCGTCAGGAAATCCGGGCTGCCGGCCAGGCGCGTCAAAATGGCCGGCACGACGCCCTCGGGCTGGCGGGCCAGCGCCAGAAGCAGATGCGCCGGC
>DASSGB010000231.1:0-5107 GCA_035693825.1 Anaerolineales bacterium | reverse complement strand
GCCGCGCCACGCGGGTCATAGAGCCAGTATAGGCCGGTCTCTGGATCGGCCTTGGGATCGATTCGCACGAACGTCTCCGGCTCCGCCAGGAGACCTTCGAGCACATCATCGATCACAGGCAGAGGCGGTCCGGACTCGTGTTCCCACCACGCCGCAGGCAAACGCCGAGCCGCCAGGTGCGACCAGATGACGCCGTGCAGCGTGGCGTAGGTCGCGGGCTCACCGAAGGAACGCAGGAATCCCTCGGCCGAGTCGATGATCTCCCTTCGCAGCCTCGGGCCGACGGCCTCGGGCGGCGGCTGTCGCTCCATCATCCAGGTGAACACGGCGTGACTGTCGGCCATGCGCAGCGCTCGTCCGGTCAGGCGCGCGCCGGCGGCATCGAGCCCGGCCAGGGCCGCGCTGACGAAGCCCGGTTCGGCCTCCGCCATCATGCCCAGCACGTTCGTCGACTCGGGCAGTGCGGGGGCCAGCGCCTGAAAGGAGCTGCGCAGCGCGCTGGCATGCCAGACCCAATCGTAGCGGCGGCGCCGCAGCGCAACCTTGATCGGCGCCGCGGCCTCGCGGCCCCACAACCACGAGGCCCACAGAGCGGACAGAGTCCAGTAGGCCTGGTTGGGCCGCGGCAGGACGGTCGCCACCAGCGGTCGGGCTTCGGATGGAAGACTTTCAGCGAGCTCGCGCACCGGGCCCGGAAAGACGGCGACCTCGCCGGGCCCGGGCAGGCGCGTCGCCGGCCAATCCAGCCACTCGAGCTCGGGGTCCGGCAACGCCCACTCATCCACCCCTCGCTCGAGCGCACGCCACACATTGGCCTCCCGAAAACGCGGCGAGGCGACGAGCTGGCGCGGCCGGGTGCGGCCTTCCGGGTGGCCCCAGAGCGAGTTGGCGGATTCGAAGGCGGTGAGCAGCAAGGCCTGCCCCGCCTCTCGCTGGGTCCCGGTGAGGCTGAGCTGCTGAAGTTTGTTGGCCAGCGTGATCAGCGCGTACAGCGTTCGCCCCGGATAGACCTCCAGCGCCGCTTCGACGTTCGGACGGTCGGGATCATCCGCGGTTGCCGCCTGCTCCAGGGCCAGCGAGTAGGACAGCCCCCGACGCGGGTGCGCCAGAGCCCTCTCGCGATCGGCGGGAGTCGTCGGTTCTTCTCCGCTTTGACTGCAATTCGTGCAGGCATAGGCCTTGAGCACCGGTACGTCCAGCTCGCGATCCCACACGAAGTAGTCCGCCGTCACCGGCCGTCCGCACCGGCTGCATTCCGACCTGTAGAGGTCCAGAAGGAAGACCTCCATGCGCGTCTCGTCCTTGGGCGCGGCAGCCAGGTGCGCCAGAGCGGCTTGTAGGTCTCCCAGCAGAAACGGCACGACGGTGCGCCGAAGGACGAAGCGCGTGACCGGGTTGTTGGATGCGGCCAGGACCCCGCGCAATCGTCCGGCCTCCAACAAGAACATGGGAGAAGCGCCAAAAGGGTCGAGGAGGTAGTCGCCGTGGCCGGCGAAGATGGCCAGCGCGCGGGAGGTCATCCCGTCTTCGAAAGGAGGCAGGAACCGGGAGAGCGGTCCCGACCGCACGGGAGGAGTCCCCGGAGGGAAGATCAGCTCCACTGGGCGGAGTATACTGCCGGGGGGAGTAGTGGGCAGTGGGCAGTGGTCAGTGGTCAGTAAGGCAATGGTCGGGTGTAGCGCTGGTCGTCGCGGCAGCGAACCTGACCGCCTGCTCAGGCGCAGAGGTCAATCCGTCGCCGGAGGCATCGCTCACACCGACTTCGACAACCGCGCCCACCGTCGCGGTTGCGCAGGCCTGCCCAACGGGTAACGAGAACCCCGCGCTTCCAGATACGACTCTGGTCTTTCAGCAGCCGGGCTTGATCACCGACTACCTCAACTCGGGCGGCGACGTCGATCAACTGGTAGGTGCGCTGGAGTCAGCCGGTTTGATCCCGGACCACGAACAGGCCTGGCCGTCGGCCATGAAAGATCTCACCGGCGACGGGCTGTTGGACCTGGCCATTTCACTCCACGACCCTTCCTCATCGATGATGCCGCAGCCGGCAGGTTCGCTCTTCGTTTGGCTCTGCCGCGAGGCCGAATATGTTCTGGTCCATCAAACTCAACCGGAGACCGATCACTCGGCTCCGGTTCTCCTGGCGGTGGCCGACCTGAACGGAAATGGGGCTTCCGATGTCGTTTTCGGCCGACCTGTGTGCGGCGCTCATACTTGCTTCCTAGAGTTGGGCGTTCTCGAGTGGGACGGAGATCGTTTCGTCGACCGGTTCCGCGGCTCAAGCCGAGACCTTGCCTCACCCGAAGTCTTGATTCTTCTCCCGAGCGCCACGGCCCCGGGGACCATATCGGTCACGTCCCACGGCGTGCAGTCGGTCGGAGCCGGCCCGCCGCGGCCCCTGACCCGGCGATGGATTTGGAGTCAGGTCGCCGGCGCTTTCGTGCCCGACACGGAGTTCCTGGCGGCCCCGGTCTATCGAATCCATGTCGTCCACGACGGTGATCGGGCCTTTCGCGAAGGGCACCCTCGGCAGGCCGAGTATCTCTATCTCAAAGCGCTCGACAGTCCGTCCCTGCTCGAATGGGAGGCCGACCCGGCGACTCCTGCCAGCCTCGAAGGCTATGTTCGCTACCGCCTCGTGCTGAATGCGTTGGCTGAGTCTCAGGTCGAAAGGGCGCAATCGGCCCGCGACGAACTGGCTGCGTACGCCGAGGCAACGCCTGCAGCTCAGGACTACCTGGCGATGGCGCAGATCCTCTTGAATCACTACCAGGAGAGCCTCGACCTGTCATCGGCCTGCGCCGAAGTCCGCGCCTTCGCCGAAGCGCATGCCGCCGCCGTGCTCGAGCCGCTCTACTACGGTTACGGAAACCCGACCTACACCGCCGAAGACGTGTGCCCGGTCGACTAGGGGAGTTCATGCCGCCTTTCGAGTTGAAGCACTTCCAGGATCAGACGCCGCAGCTCCTCAACCTGCTGGGGCGGATGGTCGAAATCGAGTCACCGACGACCGACAAGGCCGGCGTGGATGCGCTGGGAGGATTCGTGGCGGAACGGTGCGCCGCCATGGGCGCTCAGGTGGAGACGTTTCCCCAGGCGACGAGCGGCGACCATCGGTTGGCGAGTTGGGGCGACGGCGCGGACGGTCTGCTCCTCCTCGCTCACCTGGATACTGTGCACCCGATCGGAACGTTGGCTCAGATGCCCTGGGTGATCGACTCCGGGCGGGCTCTTGGGCCTGGCGCGATCGACATGAAAGGCGGCATCACCGTGGCCTTGACCGCCCTC
The DNA here is from genome assembly GCA_035693825.1 of Anaerolineales bacterium. Classification (GTDB taxonomy): domain Bacteria; phylum Chloroflexota; class Anaerolineae; order Anaerolineales; family E44-bin32; genus MGOM01. The sequence goes on along the minus strand of DASSGB010000231.1, from coordinate 1,819 downwards.
GAGGCCCTGGCCGGGGCCGGCCGCCTGCCGCCCTACGCCGTGCGGCTATTGCTGACCTCGGACGAAGAAACGGGAAGCCATACCTCGCGTCAACTGATCGAGGACCTGGCTCGCAAGCATCGGGCCGTTTTCTGCCTCGAGCCCGCCATGCCGGATGGAGCGTTGAAGACCTGGAGGAAGGGCACGGGTGTCTTTGCCCTCGAGACCATCGGTGTCGCTTCACACGCGGGAAACAGCCCCGAGAATGGAGTCAACGCCATTGTCGAGATGGCCCACCAGGTCCTGCGCATCCAGGCCTTGGGCCGGCCCGAGGTCGGGACGACGGTCAGCGTCGGCACGATCGACGGTGGGACGCGCACCAACGTCGTGCCGGCTCGCTGCCGGGTGAAGATCGACCTGCGAGTCCTGGAGGCCGGCGAACAGGATCGCATCGCACAGGCGCTGCGCGGTCTCACGCCGGCGCTTTCCGGAGCGCGGCTGAACCTCACCGGCGGATGGAATCGCCCGCCGATGACGCGCACGCCGACGATGGCCGCCACGTTCGGCCGGGCCCAGGCCATCGGGCGCAGTCTGGGGTTGGAGCTGAGGGAGAGCGGCACCGGAGGCGGTTCGGACGCAAATTTCGTGGCCGCGATCGGCGTGCCCGTGCTCGATGGCCTCGGACCGCTGGGCAACGGGGCCCACTCCGATCACGAATTCGTGATCGTCAGCAGCCTGGCCGAGCGCGCCGCGCTTCTGGCGGCGCTGATCACGGATTGGTGACCGGCCTGCCCAGGGCGCGCTCGAGATCCGCCACCTCGTCCATCGAGGCCATCAGGCGCAGGAACTCCGCCGGGGACTTCACGCGCGCCCACAGCTCCCGGACGGCGGCACCCACCGGATCCTCGCCTGCCGGCCCCTGCGGCGTGTCCGCGTAGGCGCCGTAGAACGCAAAGTAGGCCTGATTCAACCTGCGGATCGCGTATCCGTGGGCCACGAAGACCTGCCGCTGCGCTTCCATGTAGGCCTCCGCCACCTCCACCTGCCCCCGACTCAACAACTCATCGACTCGCAGGCGCGTCGTGTGCATCTCGGCCTGGAAGTTGAAGCTCGGGGCCGACGCCTGAGTCCCGGGCGCAGGCGCTTCGACGACCTCGGGAGGCAACAGGTCGGGATAGTAGGCCTCCAACAATCGCCGGCCCAGGGCCTGGCCCATGAGTTGGGCGGCGGTCTCGTTCATCGTGCGCAGCTCCGCGTTGGTTTCGTAGTTCCATCCAAGTGGACGAAGAGTCAGATAGTTGTGGGTCCACTCGTGCAGCACGACCTCGGCCACCCACCCCAGCGCACCGGTCTCCTGAATCATGGTTGGGTACGTTCCGATCCCGCCCACGGGTACGACCAGAGCGGAGACATCCTGTGTTTGTTCGACGCGCGTTTCGAGCGCAACCTGGTCCAGCAGAGGCAACTGGGGCTCCAGCTGGATGGAGGCGTCCTGGCGGATGACGGTGCGAGGCGAGACGATCAGCGCTACAGGAAGCTTGGACAGCCGGAAGGACACGGGCGGGAACACCTCTCCCAGGCCTGCCAGTCCCTCGGCCTCGATGACAAGCTCGGCTTGCTCGGCGAGCACGGCCTCCGCTGCAGGTTGCAGCCGCGACAACTCACGCCGTACGCGCCCCAGTTCCTCCGACAGCGCCTGCGCCTCCTGCCCGGCGCCGCCGGGGCCGGCGAGGCTGGCGGCCACCTGGCCCTCGAGCCGCGCCGCCTCGTCCGCCAGGCCGAACCATCGACGGACAAGCGAGACACGCTCATCCGATTCGATGTAACCCGTCGTCGCCAG
>DASSGB010000230.1:0-5361 GCA_035693825.1 Anaerolineales bacterium | reverse complement strand
CTCGAACAGATCCACGGGAGGCATTCTACCAGTTGGGGGCACCGGGGCACCAAGGCACCGGGGCACCGAGGCACGCGACAACAGGCAACCTTGGCGCCCTGTTGCCGCGGTGCCCCGGCGCCCCAGTGCCTACGTTGATCTATGCACCAAATAGATTCCCAATAGCACTGCGGCACCGCCGGCCCACTGAACCGGCGTCAACGGCTCTCCGAGGAGGGGAATGGCGAGCAAGGCTGTCACCACCGGGTGGCCCACCATCGTTGGGGCGACGAGGGAGGCTGGAAGGTGGCCGAGGGCATAGCCGACGGCCACATACCCAACCACCTGCGTGATCAGAGCCAAGGCCAGAAAGGCGAGCCACGTCTGAGGCGGATATCCGGTGAGGGGAAATCCGCCGATCAGATTGACGATCAGCAGAATGCCGCTCGAGGCCACGCCCGCCAACCACACATAGGCCAGAGGCCCCAGGTGGTCGCGGCCGTGTTGGGTCATCAGAAAGTATCCTGCGTAGAACACGCTGGCCGAAACGGCCAGCAAATCCCCCAGGCCAAGAGTGATGTGAGTGGAGAAATCCAGACCGAGAACTGCAGCCGCGCCGCTCAGGGTGAGGAACAGGGAGAGCCAAAAGCGGCCGGCGAGACGTTCGTGGAAGAAGAGCCGCGCGGCCACAGCGACCCACAACGGAGCGGTATTGGCGAACAACGTGGCGTTGGCGGCGGAGGTCATCCCGACGGACGTGTTCCACAGGGCGATGTCGAAGGCCAGGAAGAGTCCACCGAAGATCGCCCAGCGGATGCCGGCTGCCGGCCAGCGAGTAGGAAGCCCGTGCCGGATCATGGCGAACGGCAAGAGTGCAAGGCTGGCGAAGGCCATGCGATAGAAACCGGTCACCGGGCCCGGAGCTCCTGCCCACCGCACGAAGATGGCCGAGAAGCCGAGGGCCACGATGCCGATGCCCATGGCGACGTACGGCAGGAAGGCGGGCCGAGAGGGGCGAGCGTCGGAGGCTGTCATGGAAGCGCGGTGGCGAATGCCGGCCCATCACCTCGCGAACAGGAAGGCATGGGACGGAAGCCTCGTCCCATGCCTCGGCCGCGACATTCTAACATGCGGTCTCGCAAGGGCCGCGCCGTCGACATGCTATAATCCCGCGGCCCATTCCACAGTTCTCAATGAAGGCCGCGGGATAATGGCGCGATCGGCCAAGAAATGAACGAGTCCAACGTGGATGCGACCGACCTTGCGAGGTCACCCGGTGCTGCGCGCTCCGTCCGCGCGCCGCGCCTTGTGCTCGCCTCGGCCTCTCCGCGGCGCCGAGAGCTGATGGCCCTGACCGGATGGACGGTGGAGCCTAGGCCGGCCGATGTGGATGAAACTCCTCAGGTCGGGGAGGAGGCGCACGCGGCGACGAGGCGTCTGGCGCAGGCCAAAGCCCACGCGGCTCAGAGCGTTTCGCCCCATGCGGACATTGTCCTGGCGGCCGATACGATCGTCGTCGACCACGGACAGATTCTGGGCAAGCCGTCGAGCGAGGACGAAGCGCGTCTCATGCTGCGGCGGCTGCGGGGCCGACCCCACACCGTGGTGACATCGATCACGGTGCTCACACCGGACGGCTCGTCCCTGACGGACCAGTGCATCACCGACGTGCCGATGCGTGACTACACCGACGACGAAATCGAGCAGTTCATCGCCTCGGGGGCGGCCCACGACAAAGCCGGCGCCTATGCCATCCAGGACGCCGGATTCCAGCCGGTGGAATCGGCCTCGCTTCGAGGTTGCTTCGCCAACGTCATGGGGCTGCCCTTGTGCCATGTCGTGCGCACACTTCGAAGGCTGGGCATCGAACCGCCCGAGGATGTGCCGCAGGCGTGCCAGACGCACACCGGGTACGAGTGCCCGGTCTACGAAGGCATCTTGCGAGGCGACGCGTGAAACGCCTCCTCCTGCCGCTGGCAGCCCTCACACTCGCCGGATGTGGATTGTTCCGCAGCGGCCCGCGCGACCCGAGCCAGCTTCCGACTCCGGCGATCACCTCCATCCCTGCGCCGGACCCGGAGGTGGCGGCCGCGGCCTTCCTCGACTTGTGGAAGGAGCAGGATTACGAGGGGATGTATGCCCTGCTCAGTCCCCTGTCGCAGGACGCGATCTCCGAAGCCGACTTCGTCACCCGCTACCGCGACGTGTGGCGGGCGGCGGCCCTGTCGAGCCTCGACTACGAAATCGTTTCGTCACTCATCAATCCGCAGGCGGCCCAGGTTCGCTATCGCGAGACCTTCCACAGCGCCGTCTTCGGCGACATCGTCCGCGAGACCTACGTCGATCTGACGCGCGCCGACGCCGGCTGGGCGGTGGCCTGGAGCGACATGGCCATCATGCCCGAGCTCGCCGGGGGCAATCTGTTGGTGCCGGAGTACGTGACGCCCACCCGGGCCAACATCTACGACCGCAACGGACTGGGCCTGGCGACCCAGGCCGACGCCGTGGCGCTGTGGATCGACACGGCGCTGATCGGTGATGAGGACGCCGAAGACGCGATGCTGCGGATCCTCGGCCGTGTCCTCGACCGCCGGCCCGAAACGATCAGAGCGCTGTACGAGAACTACCCCGAGGGCTCGTGGTATATCCCTCTCGGCGAGGTCTCCCTGGAGGATTTCCAGGCCGTCGAGGCCAGTCTGTCGGACGTGGGCGGGGTCCAGTGGGCTTTCTATACGACGCGTTTCTACATGAACGGTGGCTTGGCGCCCCAGTCGGTCGGTTACGTCTCGCAGATCCAGGAGAGCGAGGCCGAGACGTACGAAGCCCTCGGGTACGAGCGCGACGACATGGTCGGACGCATCGGGATCGAAGAGGTCTTCGAACCGCAGCTGCGCGGCACGCCGGGCGGCACGCTGCTCGTCACCGATCCCAACGGCGCGCCCATCAACACGCTCGCCCAGGTCGAGCCGGTCTTGCCGCAGGCGGTCTACACCACTCTCGATCGCGACCTGCAGCGCCAGGCGCAGAATGCGATCGCCGGTTTCAACGGAGCGATCGTCGTTCTCGAACGCGACACCGGCCGCGTGTTGGCGATGGTCTCCTCTCCGGGTTTCGATCCCAACGCCTACGACACCCGCAACCCGAACTGGACCTACGCGCTGGATGCCATCCTCAACAACCCCAACAACCCGTCCATCAACCGCGCCACGAGCTCCGGCTATCCCCTGGGCTCGGTCTTCAAGATCATCACCATGGCCGCGGCGCTGGAGTCGGGCGTCTACACGCCGGACACCGTCTACAACTGTACGGCCGAGTTCACCGAGCTGCCCGGCCAGGTCTTCTATGACTGGACGGTCGAGGCGGAATTGCCGCCCACCGGCGAGGTCACCCTGAGTGAGGGTCTGGCGCGCTCCTGCAATCCCTACTTCTGGCACATCGGGGTCGACCTTTTCAACCTGGGTCTGACCACGGCCCTGCCGGACATGGCCAAAGCCTTTGGTCTTGGGCGGACGACCGGCATCGAGATCGACGAGATCGCCGGCAGAGTCCCGGACCCCGAGTGGAAGCGCGAAACCACGGGGGTCGACTGGGCTGTGGGCGATTCGCATCAGCTGGCTATCGGCCAGGCTTCGCTCAATGTGACTCCCCTGCAGGTGGCGCGCTTCATCGCCGCCGTCGGCAACGGCGGCACGCTCTACCGCCCGCAGCTTGTGGAGCGCGTCCAGAACGCCGAAGGCGTTGTCAGCCAGCAGTTCGAGCCCGAAGCGCAGGGCACGCTGCCGATCAAACCGGAAACGCTCGAGGCGATTCAGCAGGCGATGGTCCAGGTCATCACCTGGCCCCGCGGCACCGCCTACCGGCGCTTCCTCAATTTCCCGATTTCCGTGGCCGGGAAGACCGGCACAGCCGACAGCGGCGGGATCGAACCGCATGCGTGGTTTGCCGGCTACACCTTCGAGGGCCGCGAGGACAAGCCCGATATCGCCGTGGTCGTCCTGGCCGAATACCAGGGCCAGGGTTCCGACTGGGCGGCGCCGATCTTCCGGCGTGTGCTCGAAGCGTATTTCTTCGGCCAGGCCTTCCAGCCGTACCCGTGGGAATCACAGATCGGTGTGACGCGCACGCCGACCGAGACGCCCGGTCCCGACGAGCAGACCGAAACGCCTGAACCCTGACGTGGCCGACGACGAACTGCTCGAAGGACTGATCATCCGCGCCCAGTCCGGATTCTTCGAGGTCGCCACCAGCCAAGGCATCTTCACGGCCGAGATTCGCGGTCGTTTGAAACAACCGCGCCGCGACACCGATCTTGCGGCCCTCGGCGACCGGGTTCGCCTGCGCCTGATCGACAACAACCGCGGGCAAATCGATTCGATCGAGCCGCGACGGCGCGTGCTCTCCCGCCGCGATCCGGGATCGAAGCGCGAGCAGGTGCTCGTGGCCAACCCGGATCAGGCCGTCTTCGTTCTCTCGGCGGCCGAGCCGGCGCCCCTGCCGCGCAACCGCCGGCTGCTCGATCGCTTCCTGGTCGTGGCCGAAAGGGAACGCTTGCCGGCAAGCATCGTCGTCAACAAGATTGACCTCACCGGCAGAGCGGCTGCCGCAGAACCCTTCCTCGTCTACCCCGCGTTGGGTTACCCGGTTTTGCTGATCTCCGCCAAGACCGGCGAAGGCGTCGAGGATGTGCGCGACCTTCTGGCCGGCAAGATCTCCGTGCTGGCCGGCCCGTCGGGCACAGGCAAGTCCAGCCTGCTGAACGCGATCCAGCCCGGCCTGGGCCTCGCAACTCGGGAGATCAGCCGCGCGACCACGAAAGGCAAACACACGACGGTGTTCCCGGCCCTCGTGCCGCTCGAGGTCGGCGGCTATGTGGCCGACACGCCGGGGGTCAAGGCGTTCGGCCTGTGGGACGTTGAGCCCGACGAGTTGGACGCGTACTTCCGCGAGCTGGCGCCGCTCGTCACCCGCTGCGCCTTCAGCGACTGCACGCACCTGCACGAGCCGGGCTGCGCCGTCCTGGCCGCCGTCGCCGACGGCCGCGTGGCCGAGTCCCGCTATGACTCGTACCGGCGGATGAGGATGGGGGAGGAGTAGGGAATAGTGGTGCCCTCACCCCCCCAGCCCCTCTCCCACGAAGTGGGAGAGGGGCGTTTTCTTTTCCTTCGCTGCGAAGGGGTGGTGTGTCGCGGCTTCGACAACCTTGAGCCCCGATCCCTTTCCCGCACAGTGGGAGAGCGGCATCCTCCCTCCCCCTGCAAGGGGGAGGGCAGGGTGGGGGTTGGTCCTCAAGGAGATTTCACCCGGGAGACACCTCGTGCCGCCCCTATGCTGGTGCACGAGCGCGGGCCGATCCCCCAACCGCGGCGAAGCCCGTCCTTCGAC
>DASSGB010000229.1:0-58493 GCA_035693825.1 Anaerolineales bacterium | reverse complement strand
TGTCTTCGAACAGAGCATGCAGTCGATGGTGCTGCTCACGATCGAAGAACCGGAAGTGACCGAGACGGTCGGAGGCCCATCATGACCGTGCGCATCAGCCGCATCCCGCGCGATCCGTATCTGGGGTATGACGCCCAGGCCGTCGCTCGACTGGCGGCCGCCTGCTTGCAGTGTGTTTCGCCGACCCCCTGCACCCAGGCTTGTCGCCGACACGCGGACATCCCGCGGGTGATGCGTCTGGCGGGCCAGGCGGCGTGCGAGGGGCTGACGCTTTCGCGCTGGTTCCTCGATCACGAAGACGTCGAGGCGGCGCGCGTCTGCGACGCCATCTCCGACTCGTACAACTAAGGCTTCGGAGACTTCCCTTCTCTCATGGCGCAGCACCGGGTATCTCTTCTCCCCTCGGAGCGGTCGATCGAAGTGCCCACGGGCACGCTGCTCATAGAAGCCATGCAGCTGGCGGGAGAAGAGCTGGCTCAACCGTGTGGTGGACAGGGCCGCTGCGGACGATGCGCCGTCCAGGTCGAGGGTTCCGGCCTTCGCCGCCGCTCGACCCTTCGCCTCTCTACCGAGGATCTCGAAGCCGGCTTCGCACTGGCATGCCAATCGGTGGTCGAGGGGGATCTACAGATCACCGTCCCGCCTCAGGAACGAGTCCGGCGCATGCTCGTCACCGACCGGGTCGCCGCCCGACCGGAGGTCCCTCTGGCGTACGACCCGGAGACGATGCAGAGCCTGCGCATACTGCAACTGGCGCTGCCGGCACCGTCGCTGCACGACAACCGCGACGACCAGGCACGCCTTCTGGCCGGCCTCGCCGACGCAGGACATTCCCTCCCCCTGTTGCCTCTCTCCGTCCTGCGTCGGCTGGGGTCGGTGTTGCGCGATTCGGATTGGAAACCGTGGGTGGTCCTCGACCAGCCGGTGGAAGGCAGCCCGGGGCGCCTGGTCGACGTCCTCGCCCATCGGCCTAAGCCTCTCGGACTGGCGGTGGACATCGGCACAACGACGGTCACCGTCTTTCTCGTCCACCTAGAGACCGGCGAAGTGCTGGCCCACGCGGCCGAATACAACGATCAGATTGCCCGCGGCGAAGACGTCGTCAGCCGGATCATCTCCGCCGGAAAGCCCGGCGGCCTCGAAGAGCTCGGCGGCCTGGTGCGGCAGACGATTCACGGCTTGCTGGATCAGATCCGACTGCGCACCGGCATCGCCCTCACCGAAATCCTCAAGGTCACCATCGCCGGCAACACGACCATGTCCCACCTGTTCCTGGGCGTGCCGCCGGCCTCCATCCGATTGACGCCCTACATTCCGGCCGTCAACCATCCTCCGTCTTACCTGGCGGGCGAACTCGGCCTGCAGGTCCATCCCCTGGCCGGTGTGGATGTCTTGCCCGGCGTGGCGTCCTACGTAGGGGCCGACATCACCGCCGGCGCGCTGGCGGCGGGGATGGCCCAGGCCGACCAGCTGACGTTGTTCATCGATGTGGGAACCAACGGCGAAATCGTCCTGGGCACGCGCGATTGGCTCGTCGCCTGCGCCTGCTCCGCCGGGCCTGCCTTTGAAGGCGCCGGCGTGGTCGACGGCATGCGCGCCACGGAAGGGGCCATCGAGGAAGTCTGGGTTCACGCTTCGACCTTGGAGCCGACCCTGCGAGTCATCGGAGGCGGACGGCCTCGAGGCCTGTGCGGGTCCGGTCTGCTGTCCCTGCTGGCCGAGTTGTTCGTCACCGGCGTCATCGACCGCGGCGGGAACTTCAAGACCGACCTGGGCTCCCCGCGTGTGCGAATCGGAGAGCATGGGCCGGAGTACGTTCTGGCCTGGCCCTCGGAAAGCGCTACGGGCCGCGCCGTGTCTTTGACGAAGGTCGACGTCGACAACCTGATGCGGGCCAAAGCCGCCATCTACGCCGGCTACAGCGTCCTGGCTTCCAACGTGGGCGTCGATCTGGCCGATGTTCAGCAGGTGCTCATCGGCGGAGCGTTCGGCAAGTACCTGAATGTCGAGAAGGCGGTGCAGATCGGCCTTCTGCCCGATGTAGCGTGGGATCGATTCCGCTTCCTGGGCAACACGGCCATCCGGGGCGCGCATATGGCGCTCCTTTCGCGGCAGGCACGGCAGACCATCGCCGACCTGGCGTCGCGCATGACCTACGTCGAACTCTCGGCTGACAACACCTTCTACGACGCGTTTACCGCCTCCCTCTTCCTGCCGCACACCGATATCCGCCGCTTCCCCAGCGTCGAAGAAGTCTGGGACCGGCACAACGGCAAGCCGGCGCCGGTGTCCGAATGACGCTCGTGGCGCGTTCCGTCCTCGATTGGCTCCTCGAAAAGGAGGATCCCGGCGTTCGGGCTTTCACGTTGAGGGATCTGCTGGGAGCGCCCGCGGACGATCCTGACGTCAGGGCTGCCCGCCGGGCGACGGTGCGCCAGCCGCCCGTCCGCCCGATCCTCGAAGCCATGGAGGATGAGGGCTACTGGGTGAAACGCGGCGGCGGATACGCGCCGAAATACACCGGCACCGTCTGGCAGGTCATCTTCCTCGGGCAATTCGGCGCCGACGGCAGCGCCTCTCGCATTCGCCGCGCCGGAGACTATGTGTTGGATCACAGTCGCTCACCGCTCGGGGGTTTCGGCGCCAGTGGATCCGAGGCCGAGCCCACCCCGGCCGGGATGATCCACTGCCTGCAGGGCAATCTGGGAGCATCGCTTCTGGAGCTCGGCTTCGGCGACGACCCGCGATTGAAGGAAGCTCTCGATTGGCTGGCCCGCAGCATCACCGGCGAGGGAATCGCCCCGGCCAAATCGAAGGACCCCGTGCGTTTCTACCGTTCGGGCAACAGCGCCCCCGGTTTCGCATGTTCGGCCAACAACCACAAGCCATGCGCCTGGGGAGCGATTCCGGCCATGGACGCCTTGAGCCGCGTGCCGCCGCGTTCACGCACCCTCGTCATGCGCAGGGCGATCAAGACCGGCGTCGACTTCCTGCTGAGTCGAGACCCGGCCGGGGCAATGTATCCAATGGGCTGGGGCGTCCGGCCCAACGGAAGCTGGTTCAAGTTCGGCTATCCGATGGGCTACGTCACCGACGTGCTGCGCAACGCCGAGGTGCTGGTGGCCCTGGGCAAGGGTCGCGACCGTCGTATGAGGAATCTGGCCGCGCTGATTCTGGCCAAGCGCGATGAGGAAGGCCGCTGGCCCCTGGAGTACAGCTACCAGGGGAAAACGTGGTTCGACCTGGGACGCAAGCGCACACCCAACAAGTGGATCACGTTGCGCGCCCTGCGCGCTCTTAAAGGTATGGGAGTCGACGAATGACGAAGGTGATTGCACTGGCGGGGAAAGGCGGCACGGGTAAGACGACTCTGGCGGCGTTGCTCACGCGCAGCCTTCTGCGCCGCGGGCAGGGGCCCATCCTGGCCATCGACGCCGATCCGGCGATGAACTTGCACCTGGCGCTGGGACTGCCGGCGCCGACGACCGTCGGCGAATTGCGCGAAGACGTTCGAACCGCACAACTGCAGATCAGCCGGCAGGAGCACCTCAGCCATCAGATTCGCATGGCCCTCGAAGAGGGCGAGCAGGTGGACCTGCTGGCCATGGGCAGGCCCGAAGGCGCCGGCTGCTACTGCGCCGTCAACAACATGCTGCGGCAGATCCTCGACGATCTGAGCAAGGCTTACCGCTGGGTCATCGTCGACAACGAAGCCGGCATGGAGCACATCAGCCGGCGCACGACGCGCGACGTCGATCTGCTCCTGGTCGTTACCGATCCCACGGTGCGCGGGGCGCGAGCCGCACAGACCATCGCCTCCATGGCGGGCGAGGTCGACGTCAAGGTTCAGCGCAAGATGCTGGTGGTCAATCGCGCCCGCGGTCCGCTTCCGCCCGAGCTGGAGGCGGCCCTGGACGACGTCGGGGTGGAAAGAGCCGCGGTCGTTCCGGCCGACGACGGCCTTTCGGATCTGGATGCCCAGGGCTCGGCCTTGCTGCATCTCAACGGCACGTCTCCCGCCGGACTGGCGGTCGAGGAGCTGGCCGACAGAGTGTTGAGCAGTCTGAAGTCGGATTGACCCGTCGGCCCTCGCCCCCTCGGTTCCCCTCTCCCGCTGAGCGGGAGAGGGGAACGGGGGTGAGGGCCTCATCGCTGCCCCGGAGGCCTTGATGCTCAAGATCGGCGAAAACATCCACATCATCTCTCCCAAGGTCAAAGAAGCCATCGCCGGTCGCGACGGTGCTTTCTTCGTCACCCTGGCGCGGCGCCAGAAGGAAGCCGGGGCCGACGTTCTCGACCTCAACATCGGCCCGCAGAAAAGGCCGGGCCCGAAGTCATGGATTGGCTGGTCGACTGCGTTCAGGAAGCCGTCCCCGGCATGACGCTTTCGTTCGACACGACCAACCTCGCCGCCATCGAGGTCGGACTCAAGAAGACCGGCTCGAACGCCATCATCAATTCCACCTCGGCCGAGGAGGAACGGCTGGCGAATGTGCCGCCGCTGGCGGCCAAGTACGGGGCGAAGTTGATCGCCCTGTGTCTGGAAAAGAGCGGCATCCCGGTGACGGCCGATGCCCGGATCGCCATCGCCATGGAGAAGCTCATGCCGCGGGCCGAAGAGGTGGGCGTGCCGATGGAAAACCTGCTCATCGACCCGCTCATCCTGACCGTCTCGGGCTGCCAGGAATACGTGCCGCACGCCATCGAGACGGTCCGCATGCTCAAGATGGTGGCCGACCCGCCGCCGAAGACGGTCGTCGGCCTGTCGAACGTGTCGAACCAGGTGCCGGCCGAGATGCGGCCGCTGCTCAACCGGGTGTACCTGGTCATGCTCATGGCCGTCGGTCTGGATGGGGCCATCCTCGACCCGCTGGATCGAGACCTGATGGAAGCACTCCGGGCGGTGACTACCCGCGATGACAGCACACCCGTCAACGCGTTGTATCTGAAGCTGTATGACGCCGTCGCCGCCGGCACCGAACTCGAACCCAATCAGGTGGACATGAAGGATTCGGAGCAGGCCGCAATCTGGAAGACGATCCAGGTGCTGCTCAACAAGGTCATCTACACCGACTCGTATCTGCGACTGTAGACGAGAAATCCCTCACCTCCTGGCCCCCTCTCCCGCTGGGCGGGAGAGGGGTTGGGGTGAGGGCCAGACAGCGAATCATCCCGGTACTCGGTCCGAAGGAGACTGATCATGGAGAAAACCGCCCCTCCCCCCGACATCGAAGCCCTGCTGGCGAAGGCCAAACAACCCTCGGCCGACGCCATGCGCCTGCACCCTTACTACAAGGGGAAGGTGGAGATCGCACTCAAGTGCCGGGTGCGCGACTTCAACGATTTCGCCATCTGGTACACCCCGGGTGTCGCCGCCTCCTGCCGGGCCATCGCCGAGAACCCCGAGCTGGTCTACGAGCACACCCACAAATGGAACACGGTGGCCGTGGTCTCAGACGGGACACGCGTCCTCGGCCTGGGCGACATCGGCCCGAAAGCCGGGCTGCCGGTCATGGAAGGCAAGGCGCTGCTCTTCAAGTATCTGGGCGGCGTGGACGCCTGGCCCATCATGCTCGACACCAAGGACCCCGACAAGATCATCGAGGCCGTGCAGCTCATCCACGCCGGCTTCGGCGGCGTGAACCTGGAGGACCTGTCGCAGCCCAAGTGCTTCCGCATCCTCGACACGCTGCGCGGCCGCACCGAGATCCCCGTCTGGCACGACGACCAGCAGGGCACAGCGACCGTCACTCTGGCGGGGCTGCTGAATGCCTTGAGGCTCGTCGGCAAGAAGTTGAGCGACGTCTCGATCGCCTTCGTCGGCTCAGGCGCTTCCAACGTGGCCTGCGCGCGGTTGATCTTCAACTCCGGCGCGGATGTGGCGCGCTGCCGCGTCGTCGACAGCAAAGGCATCCTCCACAAGGGCCGCAGCGACGTCGAGCTGCGCAAGGCCGAATACGTCGACAAATGGAAGATGTGCCAGACGACCAATGCCGAGCAGCGCCAGGGAGGCATCCCCGAGGCGATGAAGGGCGCCGACGTGGTTATCGCCCTGTCGAAGCCCGGGCCTGGCACGCTCAAGCCCGAGTGGATCCGGGCCATGGCCAAGGACGCCATCGTCTTCGCCTGCGCCAACCCCGTGCCCGAAATCTGGCCCTGGGAGGCCAAGGAAGGCGGCGCGGCGATTGTCGCCACCGGCCGCTCCGACTTCCCCAATCAGGTGAACAACTCGCTGGGCTTCCCCGGTATCTTCCGCGGGACGCTGGATGTTCGCGCCACGACCATCACCGATCCCATGTGCGTGGCCGCGGCCGAGGCCTTGGCGGGCATGGCCGTCGAGCGCGGCCTGACCACCGAGAGCATCCTGCCCAACATGGACGACTGGGAAGTCTTCCCCCGCGAAGCGGCCGCCGTGGCGGCCAAGGCGGTCGAGGAAGGCGTCGCCCGCAAGCCGATGACCTACGACCAGGAGTTCCGCAACGCCTCCGAGATCATCGGCCGCTCGCGCAACCTGACCAAGTCGATGATGGCCGAAGGCTTCATCATCGACCCCGACGCCTGAGACGGATGGGAAAGGAGACCGAGCGATGTACGACCTGATCATTCTGGGCGGCGGGCCGGCCGGGTTGACCGCCACCGTCTACGCGCTGCGCAAGCGCCTCAATGTGCTGCTCATCACCCGCGATCTGGGCGGGAAGACCAACTACCGCCTGCAGCTGCCCTTCGTCGAGAAGCACCTGGTCATCACCGGCGAAGAGATCGTCAATCGTTTCGCCAACGAAGTCGAGTACCTCGAGTTCGCCCGCGTGCTCGACAAGGCGGAAAAGGTCGAGAAGACGGGCGACACCTTCCGGGTCTCCACGCGCAACGGCGCCAGCTACGAGGCCAAGACGCTGCTGGTGGCCACCGGCGCTCTGGGCCAACGCCTCGAGGTTCCCGGCGAGAAGGAATACATGATGCGCGGGCTGTGCTACAGCGCCGTGTCGTACGCGCCGCTCTTCATCGAGCGCGACACCTGCGTCATCGGCGACACGGCTCTGGCCCTTCGGTCGACGGCCGAGTTGGCTCGCATCGCCAAGAAGGTGACCCTGGTCGCCCCGACCCATGGCGAGCTCGAATCGCCCATGGGCCGTCGCGTTCTGGCGGCGGCCAACGTCGAGGTGTTGGAGGGCTACAAGGTCGAGGAGGTTCTGGGCGACGAGTACGCCCGCCGCGTGCGGATCAGCAAGAACGGTTCATCGCGTGAGCTCCAAGCGGATGCCTTCTTCGTCGAGCTGGATCTGGTTCCGCAATCCGACGTGGTGGCGTCCCTGGTGAAGCGCGACTCCCGCGGGCGGATATTGGTCGATGCGCGCAACCGCACCTCGGCCGAAGGCATCTTCGCCGCCGGCGACGTGACCGACGTCATTTCGGAACAGGTGCTGATCTCGGTCGGAGAAGGCGCCAAGGCGGCGCTCTCGGCGTACGAATACCTGCTCCAGAAATAGGCACGTGGTGGGCGCCAAGGCACGAAGGCACCCAGGCACCGCGGATCCTCCTGGGTGCCACGGTGCCTGGGTGCCGTGGCGCCCGAAGCAGGGATGACGGCCGATGGCCCATCCAGAAACTTTGCCTGCCGATAGCGTCCTGGTCATCGGCGGCGGCGTGGGAGGCATGCGCGCCGCCATCGACCTGGCGGAAGCCGGGATTCACACGTACCTGCTCGAAACCAGCCCGGCCCTCGGCGGGCGCGTCGCCCAGCTCGGCTTCATGTTCCCCACCCACGACTGCGTGCTGTGCCGCGGCACCTCCGATCATGGCTTTGGATGCACGCGGCCGTCGATCACGCCCGCCCTGCTCGACCACAATCGTCACCCGAACATCACGCTGCTGACGTCCACCGACCTCATCGCCTGCGACGGCCAGGCCGGCGATTTCCACGTCCGCCTGGAGCAACAGCCTCGGTTCGTCGATCCGGCCCGCTGCATCAATTGCGGCCGGTGTTCCGAGTTGTGCCCGGAGGAACGCCCCAGCGGGTTCCAGTTGGGCCTGTCCACGCGCAAAGTGATCGACAAATCCGCGCCGCGGTCGGTGCCCAACACCTACTATCTGCTGGAGAAGACCCCGGCCTGCGACGGCTGCCGGCGCTGTCAGGAGGCCTGCCCCACCGGAGCCATCCATCTGGATGCGCGCCCGTCGCAGATGGAGATCGGGGTGGGCGCCATCATCCTGGCGATGGGCTTTCAGCCCTTCCAGCCGGCGCGCATGCCGGAGTTCGGCTACGGGCGCATCCCCAACGTCATCACCTCGATGCAGTACGAGCGTCTGGCGTCGCGCTCGGGCCCGACTGAGGGCATCGTGCGCCGCATTTCCGATGGGGCCATCCCCCGTCGCATTGCCTGGCTGCAGTGCGTCGGCTCGCGAGATCAGACCTACCCCTACTGCTCCTCGATCTGCTGCATGTACGCCACCAAGCAGGCGATCCTCGCCCGCCAGCGCAATCCGGCGGCCGAGTGCCACATCTTCACCATGGACGAGCGCGCCTTCAACAAGGAATACGAGCTGTATTACCAGCAGGCACGCCACGCCCACGACATTCACTACACCCGCTGCCGGATCTCCTCGCTGACGGAAGATCCCTCCACCGGCGAGGTCATCCTGCGCTATCCCGGCGGCCGTCGCCATGAGGACTCCGCTCCCGGCCAGGGGCCGCTCCAGGAATCGCGTTTCGATCTGGTGGTCCTGGCCGTCGGCATCCGGCCGCCCAAGGACGCCCTCGACATCGCCCGCCTGCTGGGCATCCGCCTCAACGATTACGGATTCTGCGAGACCGACAAGTTTTCTCCGCTGGCCACGTCTCGGTCCGGCGTCTTCGTGAGCGGCGCCTTCGCCACCCCGAAGGAAATCGCCGAGACGATTCTGGATGGATCGGGCGCGGCGGCCGAGGCCATGCTCATGCTCCACGAGCGGCTGGGGGCGCGCACCTTCTCACGCGGTCAGCCGTTCATCAGCGCTGCACCGCCGGATACTTCCACCGTCATCGCCGAGGAGGCCGGCGCCGTCGTGGCGCTGTGTGGGTGCGCCGGAGAGATCGACCAGGTGGTTGACCTGTCGGCCGTCGCCCGTCACGCCGCGGGTGTGCCGGGTGTGAAGCGAGCAGAGGTTCTTCCCCTGGCCTGCCTGCCCGAGGGCCAGCATCGCTTGCGCGTCCTCGCCAGTCTCCCCGGTGTGAATCGAATGGTCATCGGGGCCTGCAGCCACCGCACCCATGAGTCGCTCTTCCAGAGACTGGCGGCCGAGTCCGGCATCCATCCCTCCCTGATGGAACTGGTCAATCTCCGCGAGCAGTGTGCCTGGGTCCACGCCGACGATCCGGCGGGCGCCACGCGCAAGGCGGCCGAGCTGGTGACGTGCGCCGTCGCGCGCCTTCGCCGGGCGCGGCCGGTGAGGCGTCTCGAACGGCCTCCCATCCCGGCGGCGCTTGTCGTAGGCGGCGGCGTCTCAGGCATGACGGCCGCGCTGGCGGTCGCCGACGCGGGTTACGACGTCCACCTGGTCGAACGTGGCCCGGAGTTGGGCGGAAATCTTCACCACATCTTCTACGTCGCCGAGGGCGACAGCCCTCAGCGGCTGTTGCGGGACCTGGTCAACCGGGTGATGGGGCACGAGCACGTTCAGGTCCACCTTCGGACCGAGGTCGTCCGGCACGGCGGGAGCGTGGGCGATTTCCACGCCGTGCTCAGGCAATCCCAGGACGGCGCGCGCTCTCGGCTGACCGATGTCCGTCACGCGGTCACGATCCTGGCCACGGGCGGCGTCGAATCCGGAGGCAGCCGATATGGGCTCGGCCGAGATTCGCGCGTCCTGCGCCAATCCGAGTTGGAGGAGATCATCATCCATCAGCCCGAGCGCGCCGCCAGGCTGCGGACCGCGGTCATGATTCAGTGCGTCGTCCCCGAAGGGTCGCTCGACTACTGCTCGCGCGTGTGCTGCACCAACACCATTAAGAACGCCATCCGCCTGAAGATGCTCAACCCCGCGTGTCAGGTGGTGGTCCTCTACCGCAACATCATCACCTACGGCTTCCGCGAGAAGTACCACCTCGAGGCCCGGCGCCGGGGCGTGATCTTCGTGCGTTACACCGAGGACGAACCGCCCACCGTGACCGTTGAACCGCGGCCCCTCGGCTCGGCGCTGGTGGTCCGGGTGCGCGAGCATGTGTTCGGCGAAACGCTGACCTTCGAGCCCGAGCTGCTTGCGCTGAGTATGTCGATCCAACCCTCCGCCGGCACCTCGGAGCTGGCCCGGATGATGGGCGTCCCGCTATCGCGCGAAGGTTTCTTCATGGAAGCCCATCCCAAGATGCGGCCGATGGACTTCGCCGATGATGGGCTGTACCTGGCGGGGATGGCTCACTATCCGAAGTTCATCGAGGAGAGCATCGCTCACGCGCTGGCGTGCGCCGGCCGGGCGCTGACCATCCTGTCGCGCCCCAGCCTGCAGCTCGGCGGAGTCGTGGCGGTGGTCGATCCCGAGCGCTGCACCGGATGTCTCACGTGCGTGCGCACCTGCCCTTTCGGAATTCCCGCCGTGCGGCCGGACATTGCCGGCGTGGGCCGGATCGGCGGCTCGGCCTGGATCGATCCGGCACGCTGCCAGGGATGCGGCACGTGCACCGCCGAATGTCCGGCGCGCGCCATCCAGCTCGAGGGCTTCCGCGATGAACAGATGCGCGTCGGCCTGGGGGCCTGGTCGGTTCCGGTTCCCGAGGAGGTTGCCTGAATGGCCGTCGACATTCGCTACACCGTTCATCTGGATGAGGCCCTGTGCACCGAATGCCGCCAATGCCTGCCGGTGTGTCGCACCGGAGCGTTGACCTGGCTGTGGTCCGAGTGCGAGATGCTGGTCGACGAGTGGGCCTGCGCAGGCTGCGGCGACTGCGTCACGGCGTGCCCCGAGGGAGCCCTGAGGATCAGGCCGCGGGAGATCGGATGAGGATGGAGTCGTCAGTTTTCAGTCGTCAGTCGTCCGAAGGATTTCCCGCTGACAACGGATGACGGTCGACGGATGACTCCGCCTCAGGAAGAGCAGCAAACAAGGCAGAACTCCTTGACCGAAGCACCCGATTTCACTCCCGAAATCACAGCCTTCACCTGCAACTACTGCGGCTACATGGCGGCCGACACCGCCGGAGCGCTGCGCGAGAGCTACCCGGCGAATGTCAAAGTCGTGCGGCTTCCATGCACCGGCAAGACCGACGTCCAGTATCTTCTGGACGCGTTCGAGCAAGGCGCGGATGCCGTGTTCGTCGTTGCCTGCAGCCTGGGCAATTGCCATCATGTCCGCGGCAACGAGCGCGGTCGAGCGCGTGTCGCTCGCGCCCGGCGCCTGCTGGAATCCATCGGCCTGGAGGCCGAGCGCCTGGAGATGTACTTCGTATCCGGTGGCATGGGGGCGACCTTCGCTCGGATCGCGCAAGGGATGACCGCCCGCGTGCGCGTTCTGGGGCCCAATCCTCTGAGAAATGGCGCCGGCGGCGTTCTGTCTAATCCCGATGAACTTCCTCCGCTCCCCCCATGACATCCGGCACTGAGCGCCTTGGAGGCCGGTCCCTATCATGGACCTCAGGGATGCCTCTCCCAAGCCGCGGCTTTTCCAGGTGAAGCTGTTCTGTACGGGGCCTGATATTGTCTGACAACATCGCTCCCTCCTTCGACAACCCCTCCCCAGCGACGGCTCCGCCCGTCGGTGCGGTCCTGGTCGTCGGAGGCGGCATCGCCGGTATGCAGGCCAGCCTCGACCTGGCCGATCAGGGTTTCCGCGTTCATCTGGTCGAGTCGAAATCGGCCATCGGCGGGCACATGGCCCAGCTCGACAAAACCTTCCCGACCAACGACTGCGCCATGTGCACCATCAGCCCCAAGCTGGTCGAGACGGGGCGCCATATCAACATCGACCTGCACGTCGACAGCGAGGTCATGCGGGTCGACGGGCAGGCGGGTGACTTCACCGTCACTCTGCGCCACAAGCCGCGCTACATCGATCCGACGAAATGCGTGGGCTGCGGCGACTGCGCCGGCGTATGCCCGGTGGTCATTCCCGATCCGTTCAACGAAGGCCTGTCGCAGCGGCGGGCCGCCCACAAGCTTTATCCGCAGGCCGTGCCCAACGCTTACGCCATCGAGAAGCTGGGTGTTTCCCCGTGCCGCGACGCCTGCCCTGCCGGGCAGCGCGCCCAGGGCTACATCGCGTTGATCCGCGAAGGCCGTTTCGCCGACGCGATTCGAGTCATCAAAGAAGACAATCCCTTCCCCGGAATCTGCGGCCGCATCTGCAACCACCGCTGCGAGACCGCCTGCAACCGCGGCCTCATCGATGAGCCGGTCAACATCCGCGCCCTGAAGCGCTTCGTCACCGACCGCGTCTACGCCGAAGAGCGCACGCCGGTGCCCCCCGCCGAGCGCCGGTTCGACCCGCGCGTGGCCATCATCGGCGCCGGTCCGTGCGGGCTGACGGCCGCCCAGGACCTCGCACGCCTGGGATACGGCGTGACGATCTTCGAGGCCCTGCCCGTCCCGGGCGGCATGCTCCGTGTGGGCGTGCCCGAATATCGCCTGCCAACCGAGATCATCGAACGCGAAGTGGCCGATATCCTGGATCTGGGCGTCGAGCTGCGCCTCGACACACGCGTCGACGATCTGGATCAGGTCTTCGCCGAAGGTTTCGATTCGGTCCTCATCGCCGTCGGGGCGCACGAGGGCGTGCGCCTGCCTCTGCCCGGCGCCCATCTTCCCGGGGTTCTGGTCAACACGCATTTCTTGCGCGACGTCCGCCTCGGGTTGTATCAGCGCAGCGACGGTCACGTGCTGACTCCCGAAGGCGAAACCTTCGGCCCGCGCGTGCTTGTGCTCGGCGGCGGCAACGTGGCCATCGACGTCGCTCGCAGCGCCGCCCGCCTGGGGGCGCACGTCGAACTGGCATGCGTCGAGCCGCGCGATCGAATGCCCTGCCATCCGTGGGAGGCCGAGGCGGCCGAAGCCGAGGGCGTGACTCTTCACCCCGGCCGTTCTTTCCTGCGAATCGTCGAAGACGCCCAGGGACGCGCCGCCGGCGTCGACTGCGTTCGAGTGAAGTCGTTCGCCTTCGACGCCGACGGACGGTTGAACGTCGAGACCGAGCCCGGATCCGAGCACACGCTGTCCGCCGACACGGTGATCTTCTCCGTCGGCCAACGCGCCGGCCTGGCCTTCATCCCCGAGGACGCCGGCGTCGGTATCACTCGCCAGCGGACCATCGCCATCAATCCCAACACCATGGCCGCCACCCGGCCGGGAGTTTTCGCCGCCGGCGACAGCGTCTCGGGCACGGCTTTCGTGATCGAAGCCGTCGCCTCCGGCCACCGCGCCGCCGAGAGCATCCATCGCTACCTGCGGGGAGACGCGCTCGAGCCGACTCCCAAGCCCGACCTGCCTGTCGTGAAGTTCACGCGGGGCGAGGCCGTGCAGCGCATGGCGGTGGGCGGTGCTCGCGCCGGCGGACGCGTGCCCATGCCGGAACTGCCCGTCGAGGCGCGCCGAGGCAACTTCATCGAGGTCGAGCGCGGTTACACCGACGAGCTGGCCCAGCAAGAGGCCTCGCGCTGCCTCTCGTGCGCCATTTGCTCCGAGTGCCTCTCCTGCCAGTACATCTGCGGGGTCAAGGCCATCCGCCACGATGAGGTCGAACGCATCGAGGAACTCCGCGTCGGCGCGGTCATCCTGGCCCCGGGCTATGAGATCTACCGAGCAGAGCTTTCACAGGAATACGGCCTGGGCCGTTACCCGAATGTCGTCACGGCCCTGCAGTTTGAACGCCTGCTGTCCGCTTCAGGTCCGACGGGTGGTCATGTGCGCCGTCCCTCCGACGACAAGCCGGCGCGGAAGATCGCTTTCCTGCAATGCATCGGCTCGCGGGACCAGAGTCACGACTACTGTTCCGCCGTGTGCTGCATGTACGCCACCAAAGAAGCCGTCATGGCTCGCGAGCACGACTCCGAGGCGCAGGTGCATGTCTTCCTCATGGACATGCGAGCTTTCAGCAAGGGCTACGAGGCCTACTACCAGCGCGCCCGGCAGCAGTACGGCATCCAATACACGCGGTGCAGGATTTCGGCACTGCGCGAGGACCCAGAGAGCGGGAATCTCCTCGTGCGATACATGCCTTCGGAAGACGGTAGGGGCAAACCATGGCGTGCCCCTACAGAGGACAGCTTCGACCTCGTCGTTCTCTCCGTCGGCATGCAGATGTCCGAATCGGTGAAGAGCCTTGCGCACGAGCTGGGGGTCGAGCTGGACGAGTACGGCTTCTGCCACACGACCCTGTTCGATCCGTTGCAGACCTCACGCGCAGGTATCTACGCCGTCGGTCCGTTCCGCGAACCGAAAGACATCCCCGAAACGGTGGTCGAGGCCAGCGGCGCCGCCGGCCAGGTGGCGGGGCTGCTGGCGGGCGCACGGCACAGCCTGACCCGCGTCGTCGAATACCCACCCGAACGCGATGTCTCCGGCGAAGACCCGCGCGTCGGAGTCTTCGTCTGCCATTGCGGGCGCAACATCGGCGGGTACCTCGACGTTCCGGCCGTGGCCGACGGCGCCGCCCAACTGCCCGGCGTGGTGCATGCCGAGCACAACCTGTACACCTGCTCGCAGGACAGCATCGCCCATATCACCGAGCAGATTCAAGAGCTGGGGCTGAACCGGGTTGTGGTCGCCTCCTGCACGCCGCGAACCCACGCGCCGCTGTTCCAGGACAGCCTGCGCGCGGCGGGATTGAACCCGGCGCTTTTCGAGATGGCCAACATCCGCAACCAGTGCTCCTGGTGCCACTCCGAAGACCGCCAGGCGGCCACGCGGAAAGCACACACCCTGGTGCGGATGGCGGCCTCGCGCGCGACGACGCTCCAGCCTCTCACGACGGTCGCCGTTCCCATCGAACACGGGGCGCTGGTCGTGGGCGGAGGCGTGGCCGGGATGACCGCCGCTCTCACGCTGTCCGACGCCGGATATCAGGTCGATCTCGTCGAGCGCGAGGCCGTGCTCGGCGGAACCTTCCGCCAGGTCCATCATTCGATCGATGGTGAGGATCCGCAAGAGATTCTCCGGACGCTCACCCGCCGCATCGAGAGCCGCCCGACCATCCGGCTCCACCTCGAGAACGAGCTGGTCGAGTCCAAAGGCTTCGTCGGCAACTTCACCACCACGCTGCGCGACCGGGCCGGGGCTCGTTCGGAAGTGCGTCACGGCATCACGGTCGTGGCCACCGGCGGCCAGGAGTATCGGCCCCGCGAGTACGGCTACGCCAGTCGCAGCCGTATGGTCACAGGCCTCGAGCTGGAGGCCATGCTGGCCAAAGCCTCTGACGAATCGATCGAGCTGACCGGCCGCGCCGCCGAAGCCTGGCAATCGCTCGGCGGCCGCCTGCCCGACTCGCTGACGATGATCCTGTGCGTCGGGCCGGCGGAGAAGTATTGCGGACGAATCTGCTGCACGACCGCCATGAAGAACGCGCTGCACTTCAAGGAGCTGAAACCCGAGGCGCGTGTCACGGTCCTCTACCGCGATCTTCGCACCTACGGCTTCAAGGAGCGACTGTACACGCAGGCCCGCGAGCGCGGGGTGGTCTTCATCCGATACGACGCCGATCATCTGCCGGTGGTTGAGGAGGACGGAAGCCGGCTGAGGGTGATGGCGGCGGAGGCGTCCCTCCATCAGCCGCTGCGGATCCCGACGGACCTCCTGGCCCTCAGTGTCCCGGCCGTACCCAGCCGGGGAGCGCGCGAGCTGGCCACTGCGCTCAAAGTGCCGGTGGATGCCGACGGTTTCTTCCTCGAGGCTCACGTCAAGCTGCGGCCGGTGGATTTCGCCTCCGAAGGTCTTTTCATGGCGGGGATGGCGCACTATCCCAAGCTGGTGGATGAGACCATCGTTCAGGCGAAGGCCGCCGCCGCCCGCGCGGCCCGGGTGCTTGATCGACCGAGCCTGACGGCGGGCGGGGCCGTGGCCCGAGTGGATGCCTCGCTCTGCGTCGGCTGCCTCACCTGCGTCCGAGTCTGCCCCTTCGACATTCCGCTGGTGAAGCCGGATCTGGCCGGAGCGGGCGGTGTGCTCGGCGCGGCCTTCATCGAACCAACGATTTGCCAGGGCTGCGGCACCTGCGTGGCGGAGTGCCCGGCCAAGGCGATCACGCTGGACCATTTCCGCGACGATCAGATCCTGGTCAAGCTGGAAGCCATGATGACGGAGGTCATCACCCCAGAATGAGTGAGTTCGAGCCCGAGATCGTTGCGTTTTGCTGCACGCACTGCGCCTACAATGCCGCCGACCTGGCCGGAAGCCTGCGCCTGCAGTACCCGGCCTCGGTCAAGGTGGTGGAGGTGCCGTGCAGCGGCCGGGTGGATGCTCTGCACCTGTTGCGGGCCTTCGAAGAAGGAGTCGACGCGGCCTTCGTCGCGGGTTGACTGGAGGGTGACTGTCATTACCTGGAAGGTAATGTCAACGCCCGCCGCAGAGTGGAGCAAACCCGAAAGCTGCTGGAGCGCATAGGCCTGGAGGGGCAGCGCCTGCAGATGATCAATCTGTCCTCGGCCATGGCCGGGCAATTTGCGTTTGCCGCGGCCGAGCTCACCGCCGAGGTGCGGCGCCTCGGGCCCAGCCCGCTGCGCCGCGCGCCGAAGGTCGCCGAAGGGAGTCAGGAGTCTGCCGGCTGACATGCCTGCCTCGCCGGATATCCTCAAGCGGTTCGATCTCTTCGCCGGGTTGCCGGGCGAAGCCCTCAGGGCCATCGCGCCGCTGGCCGAAGAACGGCACCTGACCGATGGCACGCTGCTTTTCACCGAAGGCTCGCCAGCCAGCCATTTCTTTCTGATCCTGGAGGGCAAGGTTTCGCTCGAGCGAAGGGTTCAACTTGGGCGAACCGGCACGCCGCGCCGAGCCGCCATCGAGGTCGCCGGCGCGTGGCAGACCGTCGGCTGGTCGAGCATGGTCCGTCCCTTCGTGTACACCTCTTCCGGCGTGTGCCAGGGCCCGGTGTCGGTCCTGGCCATCTCGGGCGACGCGCTCAGGAGCTGGATGATCCATCATCCGGACGTCGGCTACGAGATCATCACCCGCATCGCCTCCATCATCCGCCACCGTATGGAAAGTTCAACCGGCACGCTGACGTATTTCCTGTCGGTCATCTCGCACGAGATCAAGCGGCCTTTGGCCGCGGTCGAAAGCAACCTGCAGGTGCTGTTGGGGGGCTACAGCGGCCCGCTGGAGGAGAAGCAGCGTCGCTTGCTCGAGCGTTCCTCGTTGCGCCTGACCGATCTGCGCGCCTTGATCAGCGACGTCGTGGACTTCGCTCGCATGCAGCCGGGGCAGATCCGGTCGGACTTCGAAATGGTGGAACCGGCCCGCATCGGCGCGGAGGCCGTCGAAGAGATTCGCCTGGCCGCGCAGCAGAAGAACATCCAGATCAAAGTCATCGGCCCGCCGCAGTTGCGCCCGATCGTCGCCGCCCGCCGGCGCCTGGGCCAGGTCATCTCGAATCTGCTGGCCAACGCCGTGAAGTTTTCCCCGGATGGGAGCACCGTGACTCTCAGCGGGCGCGACGAGCCGGAGGCGCTGGTCGTCGAGATCTCCGATGAAGGCATCGGCATCCCGCCCGAGGATCAGCCGCACGTCTTCGAGGATTTCTTCCGGGCCGAGAACGCCGAGGGTTTTGGCGGGGCCGGCCTGGGCCTTTCCATCGCCAAGAAGATCGTCAGCGCTCATGAGGGCACCATCGAGATCAAGAGTCCCTACCAGCCAGGGAGGTCCGGGACACGTTTCACCGTGCGCATCCCGCGTGGCCTGCCGCTTCCGAGTGAAACGCATGCGGCCGTGGAAACCGGCGAGACTCCGCCCGCGGGCGAGGCCGCGCCGGTTCGCTGAAAGGCAGCCCGATGAAGAAGCAGCCGCTCATTCTCCTCGTCGACGATGACCCCGACATCCTGGAGGGCATGCGTGCCGTCCTGGAAACTCGGCCCTACCGCCTGGTGAGCGCGCGCGACGGGCAGCAATGCCTGGCCCGGGTCCAGGATGAACCGCCGGACTTGATTCTTCTCGACATGTTGATGCCGCGCATGGACGGCTTCGCCGTGATTCGCGAGCTGCGCAGCGATCCGCGATACGCCGGCATCCCGGTCGTCGTCTTGACCACCGTTCTCGAAGACGCCGCCTATCGGCGCTACGAGCTGGAGACCGGACGGGCGATGGACATTCAGGACTACCTGGAAAAGCCCGCCAGCCCCGATGCCCTGCTGCGCACCGTCGGAGCCTACGTCGATCAGCCGTACATCATCGTCACCGACGACGACCCCGACATTGTCGAAGCCATGTCGACCATCCTGCAGTCCGGTCCCTACCGGGTGGCCACGGCCCGCGACGGCGAGGTGTGCCTCAACCTGGTTCGCAAGCACCGGCCGGACCTGCTGGTGCTCGATCTGCTCATGCCCAAGAAAGACGGATTCGCCGTGATCCGCGAATTGCGGGCGGATCCAGACACCGCCGATCTGCCGATCGTCGTTCTGACCACGGTCGTCGAAGATGCCAGTCGACGGCGCTACCAGCTGGAGACCGGGCGCGACATGGAAGTCCAGGCCTATTTGCAGAAGCCCTCGCCTCCCGCCGAATTGCTGCGGGTGGTGGCCGAAGTTCTGGAGAAGGTAACGGCGTGACCCCCTCGGGCGACTCCGATCCCATCGGAGCGGTGCTCGTCGTCGGCGGCGGCATCGCCGGCATCCAGGCCAGCCTCGATCTGGCCGAGCAGGGGTTCCGCGTCTACCTGACCGAATCGCGCTCAGCCATCGGCGGCCACATGGCGCAGCTCGACAAGACCTTCCCCACCAACGACTGCGCCATGTGCACCATCAGTCCCAAGTTGGTGGAGGCCGGCCGCCATCCCAATATCGACCTTCTGGTCGATACCGACGTCCTCAAGGTGGACGGCGAGGCCGGCAACTTCACCGCAACCTTGCGCCGAAGGCCACGCTACATCGACCCGGCGCGCTGCGTCGGCTGCGGCGACTGCGCCGCCGTCTGTCCGGTGTCGCTCCCGGACATGTTCAACGAAGGGCTTTCTCAGCGCCGCGCGGCCTACAAGCTCTACCCGCAGGCCGTTCCCAACGCGTACGCCATCGACAAGCTGGGCACCGCTCCCTGCCGCGCCGCCTGCCCCGTCGGTCAGAGGGCGCAGGGTTACATCGCCCTGATCGCCGAAGGCCGATACCGCGAGGCCTTCCGCGTCATCAAGGAAGACAATCCGTTCCCGAGCGTCTGCGGCCGAACCTGCCACCATCCGTGCGAGGGCCACTGCACCCGGGCCCTGGTGGACGAGCCCGTAGGCATCATGTCCCTCAAGCGCTTCGTGATGGACTACGCGCTGGCCTACGGCCGCGAGCCCGTGAAACCCGCGGCGCGCACGCGTCCCCAGTGGGTCGCCGTCGTCGGGGCCGGACCCGCCGGCCTAACCGCGGCTCACGACCTGGCCAAACAGGGATACGGCGTCACGGTCTACGAGGCGCTGCCCGTGCCGGGTGGGATGATGCGTGTGGGGATTCCGGCGCACCGCCTGCCCAAGGGCGTTCTGCAGCAGGACATCGACGACATCCTGGCCCTGGGCGTCGTGCTGAAGACCAACTCGCCCATCGCCGATCCGCGCCAACTCCTCAAGCAGGGCTATGACGCCGTCTGCCTGGCCACCGGGATCTCGACGCGCGATCACACTTTGGGCATCGAGGCCGAGGCCGCCCAAGGCGTGATCTCCGCGGCCACGTTCCTGCGCAAGGTCAGCCTGGGCGAACCGGTGGAGATCGGGAATCATGTGGCCGTGGTCGGAGGCGGGATCACCGCCCTCGACGCCGCGGCGGTAGCCCGCCGTCTGGGCGCCGAGGAAGTGCATCTCGTGCTCGACCGGCCGCGGGGTGAGCTCCCGGCCTACCACTGGGAGATGGCTGCGGTCGAGGCCGAGGGCATCCGGCTGCACGAACACACCACGGCCATTCGAATCCTGGCCGAGGGCGGCCAGGTCAGCGGCGTCGAGCTTGCGCGCACGGGGAAAGGCATGGTCGTCGATGAGAAAGGGCGACGGCGGCCGAAGGTCGAGGAGGGATCCGAGTTCACCGTCCAGGTCGACACCGTCATCGGCACGGTCGGGCAGCAGTCCGATTTGACCTTCCTCGATCCAGCTTTCGATGAGCTCGTTGGAAATCAAGAGACCCTGGCCAGCGATATCCCCGGGTTGTTTGTGGTTGGAGGCCGGAAGACCGGCGCCACCTACATTATCGAGGCCGTCGCGCTGGGCCACAGAGTGGCGACGTCGATCGACCGCTACTTGCGCGGCGTTCCGCTTCAGGCCGCGGCCCCCGCCTCCCCGCCGTCGCTCAAGTTCACCAAGGACGAGATGGCGCTGCGCGTCCAGCGCGGTGAAATCCGCCCGCAGCCTCGAATCGAAGCGACGCTCCTGTCGATGGAGGAGCGCGTCACCAGCTTCCGCGAGGTCGTCCTGGGCCTCAACGAGCATCAGGCGCGGGCCGAGGCCCGGCGCTGTTTGCAGTGCGGCCTCTGTTCCGAGTGTCTGGCGTGTGTCTATGCCTGCGGCGTCTACGCCATCGACCACAACATGGTCGAGCGTACGGAGACGGTCCAGGTCGGTGCCGTCATCCTCGCCCCCGGGTTCCAGACCTTCCAGGCCGAGGCCTCGCAGGAGTTCGGCCTGGGTCGCTACCCCAACGTGGTGACCTCGCTTCAGTTCGAACGCCTGCTGTCCGCTTCCGGGCCCACGGCCGGACACGTCCTGCGCCCTTCCGACGGCCAACCGGCGCACCGCATTGCCTTCCTGCAGTGCATCGGCTCACGCGACCGCCAGCACGACTACTGCTCGGCGGTGTGCTGTATGTACGCCACCAAAGAAGCGGTGATGGCCAAGGAGCACGATCCCGAGGCATCGATCCACGTTTTCATGATGGACATGCGCGCCTTCAGCAAGGGTTACGAAGCCTACTACCGCCGGGCGCGCGAGCAGTACGGAATCGAATACACGCGGTGCAGGGTGTCCGCGTTGTACGAGGAGCCCGAGACGGGAAACCTGAGGGTGCGATACGCCTCCTCAGACGGCGGTAGGGGCACGCCATGGCGTGCCCCTACAGAAGAGGCCTTCGATCTCGTCGTCCTTTCCGTCGGGATGGAAATCGCCGAGCCCGTGCGCAAGTTGGGGCGGGACCTGGGCGTCGAGCTCGATGAGTATGGGTTCTGCACCACGTCTCTGTTTGCGCCCGTGGAGACCTCACGGGCGGGCATCTACGCTGCCGGGCCCTTCCGCGAACCGAAAGACATTCCCGAGTCGGTCATCGACGCCGGAGGCGCGGCCGGCGGCGCAGCCGCGCGCTTGGCGGCAGCCCGCGGGCTTCTGGCGCGGTCGATCGACTATCCGGCGGAGCGCGAGGTGGCCGCCGAGGAGCCGCGGGTGGGCGTGTTCGTGTGCCACTGCGGATCCAACATCGCCGGATTCGTCGACGTCGAGGATGTGACCGCGTATGCCTCTCGCCTGCCGGGCGTGGTTCACGCGGATCACCTGCTCTACGCCTGCTCCCAAGACAGCACCGCCACCATCCAACGGCGGATCACGGAGCACCATCTCAACCGCGTCGTCGTCGCCTCGTGCACGCCTTTGACTCACGCGCCGTTGTTCCAGGACTGCCTGCGCCAGGCCGGACTGAACGAGCACCTGCTGGCGATGGCCAACATTCGCAATCATTGCTCCTGGGTGCATTCGGAAGACCGCGAGATCGCCACGGCCAAGGCGCGCGATCTGGTCCGGATGGCGATCGGCCGCGTGTCGACACTTGAGGCCCTGCATCAACAACCGGTGGCGCTGCAGGCGGCGGCGATGGTCATTGGCGGCGGCCCGGCGGGCATGACCGCCGCCCTGACCCTGGCCGACCAGGGGTTCGCCGTCCATCTCATCGAGCGAGAAGAGGCCCTCGGTGGGAACTTGCGTCGACTTCATTACTCGCTGCCTTCGACGGACGGAAGTGACCCGCCCGACCTACGGGCCGGACTTGCCGATCTTCGAGACCGCGTGGCTCGCAATCGCCTGATCACCGTCCACCTGGGAACGGAGGTGACCGATGTCCGCGGGTCGGTGGGCAACTTCACCACTCGCCTGTCCGGGCCCGACGGCGCGGCCGAAATTCAGCACGCGGTCATCCTGGTGGCCACGGGTGGCGAAGAGTATCGCGGGCCCGAATATGGTTACGGTTCCGACCCGCGCCTGCTGACCCAACTCGAGTTCGAAGAGCGTCTGGCGTCGCAGCAGAACCTCGAGGCCCTGGACCGCGTGGTCATGATTCAATGCGTCGGCCCGGCCGAGCAGACGTGTGCGCGCACCTGCTGCGCCACAGCCCTCAAGAACGCCCTGCGTCTCAAGGCGGTTCGCCCGCAGGCCCAGGTCACGGTTCTGTATCGAGACATGCGGGCCTACGCGTTCACCGAGCGACTGTACACGCGCGCCCGCGAGCAGGGCGTGCTCTTCCTGCGCTACGACGACGAGCACAAGCCGCAGGTCGAGGCAATGCCCGGCCGCCCGGTGACGGTGAACGCGTGGGATTCCTCGCTCGGCCTGGCCGTGGCGATCGAAGCGGACGCGGTCGTGTTGTCGATGCCGATGATTCCGTCCTCTGGCAGTCGCGCCCTGGCGACGACGCTCAAGGTCCCGGTCGACCAGGACGGATGGTTTCTGGAGGCCCACGTCAAATTGCGGCCGGTGGAGTTCGCCAGCCGCGGGATCTTCCTGGCCGGCGCAGCCCACTACCCCAAGCTCCTCGACGAGGCCATCGTCCAGGCCCAGGCGGCTGCGTCGCGTGCGGCCACGATCCTCGCCAAGCCGAATCTCACGGCGGGCGGCGCCGTGGCGCAAGTCGACCCGGAGTTGTGCGTCGGCTGCCTCACCTGCGTTCGAATCTGCCCTCTAGGAGTGCCTGCGGTCCAGGCGGAGCGAGTCGGCGTGGGTGGAGTCTTCGGCGCGGCCTTCATCGAGCCCACGCTGTGTCAGGGTTGCGGCACGTGCGTCGGAGAATGTCCGGCGGGCGCCATCGAGCTGCTGCACTACCGGCACGAACAGGTCGAGAAGCAGGTGGGCGCGCTGTTCACCTCGGCGGAGGCGGCCCGATGACCGCGGCCAACGGCAACTCCGTCCGCATCGTTGCCTTCTGCTGCCACTACTGCGCCTACGCTGCGGCCGACCTGGCGGGCGTGCTGCGCCTGCGTTACCCGGCCGAGCCCCGGATCGTTGAGCTTCCCTGCACCGGGCGAATCGATCCCCTGGAAGTCCTGCACGCGTTCGAACACGGGGCCGATGGCGTCATGATCGCCGGCTGCCTGGAGGGCGACTGCCACTTCCGCGCCGGGAACATCAACGCCCGTCGACGCGTGGGCCGGATTCAGGAGTGGCTGACGCGCGTCGGCATCGAGCCCGAGCGGATCGAAATGGTCAACATGTCTTCGGCCATGGGGCGTCAGTTCGCCGAAGCGGCCACCCGCATCACCGAGCGAATTCGTTCGCTGGGCCCGAGCCCGCTTCGGCGGGCCGAGGCTTCTCACCTTTCCGTCGATTCCTCAGGCGACGGATGACACCGACATGACAGCACTCTTCTTTCTCACTCCCTACCCCCTCTCCGCCGTAGAGCCAGTCCTCGGGACATGTAGCTTTGGCGGAGAGGGGGACGAGGATTTGCGAGGGATGGGGCGCTGCGCCCCCCATCCCTCGCAAGAACTCCCCCTCCCCATGGCCGATCACGGTCCAGTGGGATGCTCCGCGCGCGGCCAGCGGGAGGCTGGGGCGGGGGGTCAGAATTCACGCGAGCCGAGGGGCCCCCGTGCCCTCAGGAGGTACGCATGATCGTCGCTGAGCAGAAACCCTTCGAAGAAATCAAGGGGCTGATCGCCGAGGCCAACAAAGTGCTGGTGGTGGGCTGCGGCACCTGCGTCACGGTGTGTTTTGCCGGAGGCGAGAAGGAGGCCGGCATCCTGGCCACCTCCCTGCGCATGGCGACCAAGATCGCCGGTCAGCCCAAGGACGTCACCCACCTGACGGTTCAGCGTCAGTGCGAGTGGGAGTACATCGACCCGCTGGCCGAGTCGATCGGGGAGTCGGACATCGTCCTTTCGCTCGGCTGCGGCGTGGGCGTGCAGGCCCTGGCCGAACGTTTCCCGCAAGCGGTCGTCGTGCCCGGCCTCAACACGACGTTCATGGGCTTGCCCACCGAACAGGGAGTCTGGGAGGAGCGCTGCGCCGCCTGCGGCTCGTGCATCCTTGGATTGACGGGCGGCATCTGCCCGATCGCGCGCTGTGCCAAGCAGCTCCTCAACGGGCCCTGCGGCGGCTCCCAGGGCGGAAAATGCGAGATCGGCAAGGACACGCTGTGCGCCTGGCAGCTGATCTACGACCGGTTGCAGGCTCAGAACCGTTTGCACATGCTGCTCGAGATTCAACCCGCCAAAGACTGGTCCACGAGCCGCGACGGCGGGCCGCGGCGCATCACCCGCGAAGATCTCCGGCTGGCGGCCGAGGCCGCAGAGTAGGAAGGTAGCCATGGACACCTCCACCAACGGTTTCCACTCCGGCTCACGTCTCGAACGCATTCTGCGCGGCGGGCATTTCGCGGTCACGGCCGAGCTCGGCCCACCCCAGAATGCCGACCCCGAGGTCATCCGCAAGAAGGCTCAGCTTCTGCGCGGCATCGTCGACGCCGTCAACATCACCGACAACCAGACGGCCATCGTGCGCATGTCGAGCATCGGGGCGGCCGTGCTCGCCCTTCAGGAAGGCCTCGAACCCATCGCCCAGATGACCTGCCGCGACCGCAATCGCCTGGCCATGCAGTCCGACTTGTTGGGCGCCTACGCCCTGGGCCTGCGCAACCTGCTGTGCCTGACGGGCGACCACCAATCGTTCGGCAACCATCCCACCGCCAAGAACGTTCACGATCTGGATTCGATGCAGCTGATCCAGATGGTCGTCGGCCTGCGAGACGCGCACAAGTTTCAATGCGGCGACGAGGTCAAGGGCCAGGAACCGCGCTTCTTCGTCGGCGCGGCCGCCAATCCCTTCGGCGACCCCTTCCAGTGGAGGCCGCTGCGGCTGGCGAAGAAGGTCAAGGCCGGGGCCAACTTCATTCAAACCCAGCTCATCTACAACGTGCCGCGCTTCGCCGAGTTCATGGAACTGGTCCGGAAAGACGGCACCCACAAAGACGTTTACCTCCTGGCCGGGATCGGACCGCTGAAGTCGCCCGGCATGGCCAAGTACATGCGCGACGAGGTCCCCGGCCTGGATGTGCCCAACGAGTTCGTCGACCGCATGACGGCCGCGGCCGACGGCATCGACAAGGAAGACAAGAAGGGGCGCAATGCCGCCTGGCGCGCCGAGGGCATCAAGATCGCCATCGAGCTCGTCCAGCAGGTGCGCCAGATCGAAGGCGTCTCGGGCGTGCACCTGATGGCCATCGAGTGGGAGGAAGCGGTGAAGCCGATCGTCGAGGGGTCCGGGCTCCTGCCGCGTCCGGAAGTCCCCGCCCCCGTCGCCGCGTGAGGTGATCATGGCCACCGAATTGAGCACTGCGCTGGCCGATCGGATCCGAGAAACCACAGGGGAGAACGTCTACCTGTGTTATCAGTGCGTCAAGTGCACCTCCGGCTGCCCGCTGGCCGATCACTTCGACCTTGCCCCCAATCAGGTCATGCGCGCCGCCCAACTTGGCATGGAGGATCGCCTGTTCGACAGCCGCACGCCGTGGCTGTGCGCCTCCTGTCAGACATGTACCACGCGCTGCCCTCAGGGGATCGATGTCGCGCGGGTGATGGACTTCCTGGTGAGCGAAGGGCTGAAGCGCGGTATCAAGCCCAAGGTGCCAGAGGTGGCCCTCTTCAACAAGGTGTTCCTGCGCGACGTCGACATCCTCGGGCGATCGTTCGAGCTCGGGCTCATCGGGGAGATGAACCTTCGCACCCGCCAGCCTTTCAAAGATCTCGACATGGGGCTGGAGATGTTCAAGCGCGGCAAGGTCCGCGTCGTGCCCGAATTCGTGCGCTGGCGAAAGCCGAAACAGGGCGCGGCCGCGCCCCGGCCCGAGCGCGAGGTCGGTTATTTTCCCGGATGCTCGCTGCACTCCATGGCGGCCGAGTTCGACCGCTCGACGCGCGCCGTGCTGGAAGCCCTCGACCTGACCCCCGTCGAACCCGAAGGGTGGGTGTGCTGCGGCTCAACGCCTGCCCACCGCGTCGATCATCGGCAGTCGGTGCGGCTCCCGCTGAAGAGTCTCCTCCTTCTTCAGCAGGAGGGTCTGGACGAAGTCGCCCTTCCCTGTGCGGCGTGCTTCAACCGCTTCCGCACGGCGGTTCGCGAACTGCGCCAGGATCCTGAGTTGAAGTCCGATCTGGAAGCCGATCTGGGAATGGCTTTCAACGATCAGCTGGCCGTGCTCTCGCTTCTGGATCTCCTGCAAGAGCGCGTGGGGTGGGAAAAGGTGGCCGAGCGCGTCCGCCGCCCGCTGACCGGCCTGCGTGTCGCCTGTTACTATGGCTGCCTGCTCACCCGCCCTCCGGCCGTCACCGGATCGTCCGAAGCCGAGTATCCGATGATCATGGACCGCCTGATACGCGCCCTGGGGGCCGAGCCGATCATGTGGGACAGCAAAGTTGCCTGCTGCGGAGCCTCCCTGGCCCTGACACGAACCGACATCGTGCTCGAGATGAGCAAGGGAATTCTCGACAACGCCCGGGCGCGCAAGGCGGACGTCGTGGCCGTGGCCTGCCCGCTATGCCACTCGAATCTCGACGGTCGCCAGATGCATATGGGAGATGGCGAACCTCTGCCGGTGTTGTACTTCACCCAATTGATGGCCGTGGCCTTCGACCTGAAGGGCCAGGCCGCCCTCGAACGCAATCTGGTGGATCCGAGACCCGTGCTCACCTCACAGGGATTGTTATGAATCAACCTGCGCCGATCGCCTCGGTCGTGCTGGCCGCCACCGGACAGAACGTGCGTGCCTGTCAGGCCTGCCAGCAGTGCGACGACCTGCGCTGCGAGGGCATGGAGCTCACGTTCGGCGAGATCATGCGCGCCGCGGCCCGCAACGAAGTCACCGTGTTGTCGAGCCCCAGCCTATGGTGCTGCGAACCGCTCATCCGTCAGAGGCTGCACTGCCAGGCGGAGATCAACGTGCCGGCGGTCATCGAGGTGCTTCGCCGTGAGGCCTATCGACGCGGCCTGGCGGCGCCTATGATGGGAGATCAGCATTGAAAATCGCCGTCACCGGCAAGGGCGGGGTCGGCAAGACGACACTGACCAGCCTGCTCGCCTACGCCTTCGCCGACCGGGGGTACAAGGTCCTGGCCATCGACGCCGATCCCTCGCCATGCCTGGGCCAGGCTCTCGGTTTCCCTGCCGACGAGCTGGCGCGCCTGGAGCCCATCGCCAGAATGGACGAGCTCATCCTCGAGCGCACCGGCGCGCAGCCCGGCTCGGTCGGTGGATACTTCAAGCTCAACCCGCGCGTCGACGACCTTCCCGACCGCTTCTCTCTGGAGCATCGGGGGCTGCGCCTGTTGGAGCTGGGCGCGGTCGAGATGGGAGGCGCCGGCTGTATTTGCCCCGAGAGCGCCGTGCTTCGCTCGCTGGTCACGCATGTTCTGCTTCGCAGCAAGGAAATGATTCTTCTCGACCTGTATGCCGGCGTCGAACACCTCGGTCGGGCGACGGCCGACGCCGTGGACGCGATGCTCATTGTCGTCGAGCCCACGGCTCGCAGTCTGGGCACCGCGGCTCAGATCAAGAAGCTGGCCCAGGATCTGCGGCTGACGCGCCTCTATCTGGTCGGGAGCAAGGTGCAATCCGAGGCAGACAGACGCTTCATTGCCGAAGGCTCACCCGGATTGCCAGTTCTTGGCTATCTCTCCGCCGACCCGGGAGTTCTTCAAGCCGACCGAAGTGGAGGGGCCGTCTACGACGCCTCCGAGAAGCTCCGGGCAGAGGCCCAGGCGCTCGCGCAGGCGTTGGAAGACGCTCACTCGAAAAGCTGAACTCAACCATCTTCGTGAAATGGTAGGGGCGTTCAACTGAACGCCCCTACATCATTTCCGGCAGACTGGCAGGGGCAGCTCTCGAGCCGCCCCTGCCCATAGTGGGACGGGGCTGATATCTACCTCGCGGGTTTTCCCTCGAGCGCCGGCTTCCCGTGGTATCGATCGCCTAAGACGAAGGCCTGCGCAATCGCCGCGATGCTCCTCGGCGCCAGGCCGTCTCTCCACACCTGCGCGTACGGCGTGTGTCCCGACACGGCGGCGAACAGGGCCCGGTGGAGGCTCGGCTCGACCTTGCCTGCCTTCAGGATGAAATCGAACAGCCCCACGCGGGCCATGACCATGGCCAGTAGGCGCATGGCGCGGCCATAGGGGATGTCGACAATCAGATCTCTGTTCGCCGGAATATAGTCCGCACGAAACGCCTGCTCCGAAATCCCCGTCCGCAGTATGGTCTCCGCGGCGCGGATGCCGGTCTGGACGGCGGAAGTCACGCCTTTGCCCTTGAAGGCGCGCACGAGACCGGCGGCGTCGCCGACCATGACGTACCGATCCCCAAAGCAGCCTCGTCCCAGGGACACTGGAAAGCGCCCTTTGTAGCAGCGAAGATCGTCGGCATTTGACGTCCCGGCCCGATCGAGGCTGGGCAGGACAGCGCGCA
Organism: Anaerolineales bacterium; assembly: GCA_035693825.1. Taxonomy (GTDB): domain Bacteria; phylum Chloroflexota; class Anaerolineae; order Anaerolineales; family E44-bin32; genus MGOM01. Next base: position 29,717 of record DASSGB010000229.1, on the reverse strand, counting down.
CTTCGTCAAGACGCAGGAACTCTTGCATGGTCTGCGTGTCGACGTTCGCGCCGGCAATGTTGATCGTCAGGTGATTGCCCTTGGGGGTGACGCCTCCGAACTCGATCCGCCGATGTCTTGGGAGGAAGGCGTGGATCCGCGGCCCGAAGGCCTCCATCTCCCGGTCCCCGGGATGGTATTTCGTGACTACCGAAGACAGCGCTCGCGGCGCGCGATAAGCCGTGAGCCGTTCGAAGATGGCCGCGCTGCCCTCATCCATCCCGAAGGCCCCCACCACGAGATCGGCCTCCAGCGGCATGGCGTCGGTGTAGACGACGACTCCATCGGCGTGGAACTCAAGGTCCACGGCGCGGGCGGTCAAAACCGATAGGCCTCGTTCCCGCGCCTGCTCCAGCATGAAGGCGTCGAACTGCACGCGGCGCACGGCCTGAGAGCTGACGCCCTCGCCGGCCAGTGTCAGCCGGGCGTGGGAGGCGTGGAGCACGTACTCATCGATGACCGATCTCACCAGATGCGCAGGAAACGGGATGCCGAGTTCCGTTCCGATGATGTCCGCCAGCGGGGGCGACAGCACGCCCACACACTGGTTGTAGTGACGCTCGCCGACGAATTCCTTCCCCTCCAGGATCGTGACCTGAAAGCGCCGGCCCTGCCCCAGCGCGGCGCGTTGCAGCATCAACGCACACGCCACGCCCGCCGGTCCGCCTCCCAGGATGACGACGTGCCCGCCGTCGTCCAGGGGTCCGAGGCCGACTGTCTTACGCATCTCGACTCCGTCGCGAGCGCCGCGAGGCCCGCCACAGCCCGGAAAGGCTGGCGGGGCTCAAAGCGAGCAGCAGCAAGGTCGCGTAGGGTTCATCGCCGGTGAACATGCCCCACAGAATGCGCATGTGCGTCCGATCGCCGCTCAGCCCACTCGCCTCGTCGCGCAGCGCGGCCTTCCAGGCGCGCAACAGAACCGGCGTACGGAGAATTCTCGACCACAGCCGGAAGAGCCACTGACCGAACATGTTGTCTCGGGCCATGGTTCGGCAGACTGGGGCATAGAACTGTCGAAAACCGCCGGCGTCGACGCCGTGTTCGACCGCCGCCTCCATGGCGGCGCGCGCGGTGACGAACGCCGATCCGATGCCGTCCTTATACAGTCGTGTGGCCGCGGCATCGCCCACCGCCACCCAGCGATGGCCGAAGAACCTCCCGGCGGGGCGAACGGCAATGCGCGGCGTGCATCCGCACAAGCTTCCCGGAGCCAGGGGGACCGTGGCACTGAGACCCTGGGCATCGAGGAATTCCGACACGGAATCGGTCGTCATCCGGTCGCCAAGGAGAGAGATGTTGAGGTAGTCGCCCTTGGGGATCAGGGCGCCAAAGACCAGGCCGCGAGGCTGACGGAAATAGGTGCGCACGACGTCGTTGGGCCAATCCCGCGGCCGCCAGATCTCATCCTGCGCCATGACATCGGTGCGTGGCGGCCGATAGCCGAAGGCTGTGTCCAGCGGCGACCGACTGTTGACGCCTGTGGCCAGGACAACCAGGTCGGCCGGGATCACTTCATTGGCGGCTTGCACGAGAGGCTTCTCGCCCCAGCGCACACGCCGCACCCGCGCCGCGACGCGTCGTGCCCCCTGGGCGCATGCCTGGGAGAGCAAGAATTCGTCAAACGATCCCTCGCCGTCGGCCTTCCCCAACCGCGGGCCTCCACCGCGATAGACCGAGACGATCCCGGCTTCGGCCGACGGGGCTTCGATAGGATACACCTCGTCGTCGAGATGAACGGCATACGATCGAATGTAGCCACGGATGACCGCCGCAGGCAGCGACAGGCCCAGCTGGTCCAGGCCGGACAGCAGATGAGATGACAGGATCCCGGCGCAGCGGTTGCAGCCGGCCGGCCCGGCGACTTCGAAATTGCGCGGTTCAAAGATTTGAACGTCGAGGCTCAACCCGCGGGCCCGCGCCAGCCGCAGCAGATGCATCGCGGCGAAGCTTCCGGCGGGGCCGCCGCCGATGATACACACCCTGTCCCCATTCCGAAGGCTCGCCCCCATACGCTTGTCGTCTCCGTGATAGGGACGAAACCAGGTTTCCTTCGGAAACCTGGTTTCGGATTGGCTCAGCAGATGCGCGGCAGCATCTCGCCGCTGAGCATGTCCACCACGCGCCGCGTCCCCAGGCGGGTCCGAAGGTGGACTCGGCTTTCCGCCCCGGCCTCCACTTCGCCGATCCGGCACGCCTCTCGGCCCAACGGATGCGATCGCATCGCGGCCAGCACGCCATCCGCGGCTTCGGGAGAAACGACGGCCACGAGCTTGCCTTCATTGGCGACGTAGAGCGGATCGAAACCCAGGACCTCGCAGGCCGCGGCCACAGCCGGTCGAACGGGCAGCCTCTCCTCGTCGAGGCGAATCGAGACTTCGCTCTGCCCAGCGATCTCGTTGAGTGTCGTCGCCAGACCTCCGCGTGTCGGATCGCGCATGGCATGAATGCCATTGCCCGCGGCGAACATCGCCTCGACCAGGCCGTTGAGCGGTGCGACATCCGACTCGACGTCTACGGCGAACGCCAGGCCGCCGCGCGCCGCGAGCACGGCCATTCCGTGGTCGCCCAGAGTTCCGGAGATCAGGATGACGTCGCCCGGGCGCGCTCCCGCTCCGCTCACATCTCGCCCGGGCGGAATCGTTCCCACGCCCGTCGTGTGAATGAAGATGCCGTCCGCCTTGCCGCGCTCGGCGACCTTGGTGTCCCCGGCGACGATCACGACCTTGGCCTCGGCTGCCGCCGCCCCCATCGAAGCCACAACCCGCTCCAGCGTTTCCAGGGACAGGCCCTCTTCCAGAATGAAACCGGCGGCGATCCAATGCGGGACAGCGCCCATGACCGCCAGATCGTTGACCGTTCCACACACCGCCAGGCGGCCGATGTCGCCGCCGGGGAAGAAGAGAGGCGAAACGATATGGCTGTCGGTGCTCACCGCCAGCCTTCCCGCGGATGGAATTTCGAGGCGGGCGGCGTCGTCACCTTGGCGCAAGGCGGGATTGTCGAAGGTCGAGAGGAACAGGTGGCGCACAAGGTCATGCGTCAGCCGGCCGCCGCTGCCGTGGCCCAACATAATCTGATGCGCATGCGTCAGCGGCAGCGGGCAGGACAGGTTGGCCAGATCGGGCTGAGCCTGGCGGGTGGAGGCCGCATCGCCGGGACTCGAAGGACCGGGAGGCGCGGAGCTTCGGCCGCTCATGCGATATCTCCTTCGCTCAACGGCACACGCACCGGCAGCCGGCCATAACGGTAGTATGCGGCGCACGCCCCCTCGCCCGAGACCATCGTCGCTCCGAGAGGCTGCTCGGGCGTGCAGGCTGTGGCGAAGGCCGTGCAGTCGTTCGGTTTCGCCAGCCCTTGAAGGATTTTGCCGGCCATGCACAACGGCGACTCCGCGGGCTGGATCGACTCCACATCGAATCGCCGTTCTGCGTCGAACTCGGCCAAGCCTGGCCTCAGCCGCCACCCGCTTTGTGGGATGACGCCAATGCCGCGCCATGCGCGGTCACAGTCCTCGAACGTCCGGTGGATGAGGTCCTGTGCCGGAAGATTGCCCTCGAAGGTGACCGCCCGGCCGTACGCGTTCTCGGCCTCGGCCGCCCCGCGCTCGAGCTGCACGACGGCGCGGTAGATCCCCTGCATGATATCCACCGGCTCGAACCCGGTGACCACGATGGGCACATGATAACGGTCCGTCAGCGGCGGGTACTCGTGGTAGCCCATCACGGCGCAGACGTGTCCTGCCGCCAGAAAGCCCTGCACGCGATTCTCCGGAGCGCCGAGGATGGCGTGCATCGCCGGCGGCACGCGCACGTGCGAGACCAGCAGGCTGAAGTTGCGCAGGCCGAGGCGCTTCGCCTGCCAGACACTCATGGCGTTGGCCGGAGCCGTCGTCTCGAAACCGATGGCGAAGAAGACCACCTGGCGATCCGGGTTGTCCTGCGCCAGGCGAACGGCGTCCAGAGGGGAGTAAACCACTCGCACCTCTCCGCCGGCCGCGCGGACGCTGAAGAGATCGCGTCCCGATCCCGGGACGCGCAGCATATCACCGTACGAGGCGAAGATCACCTCCGCCCGGGAGGCGATGGCCAAAGCCTTGTCGACCAACTCCAGCGGCGTGACACATACCGGGCAGCCCGGCCCGTGCACCAGCTCGATCTGGGGCGGCAGAAGTTGGTCGAGGCCGTGTCGCACGATCGCGTGGGTCTGGCCGCCGCAGATCTCCATGATCACCCACGGGCGGGTCACGGCGCGGCGCACGGCCGCCGCCAGGGCGTGAACGTCTTTTGCTCGCCGATATTCGTCGACGAATTTCACCTGGGCGAAACCTCTCCCAGCGCTCCAATTTCCTCCAGGAGCGACTGAGTCTCACGCGCCTCGTCTTCGGAGATCACGGAGATGGCGAAACCGACGTGCACCAGCACATAGCTGCCCACCCCCGCCTCGGGTGTATAGGACAGGCAGACCTCGCGCCGCGCCCCGCCGAAATCGGCGGTGGCCATGCGCAGTCCATTGGCGTCGTGAACTTCAACGATCTTGCCGGGGACTCCCAGGCACATCCGCCACTCTCCTCCTGCCACTATTCCACAGCAGCCAGCGCCGCCACGACGGCCTGACCGAGCGCCAGGCCGCCGTCGTTGGCCGGCACGCGCCGGTGGATGAGGACGTCAAAACCTGCGGCTTCCAGACCCTCCACCGTCTGGCGGAGGAGGACCATGTTCTGCCACACTCCGCCGCTGAGCGCGACGCGGCCGATGCCCGTCTCCGCTCTTGCTCGTCCGGCCACCTCGACCATGGCCGCGGCCAGGCCGCGGTGGAAGCGCGCCGCCATGCGCGGCAGGCTCACACCCGATCGTAGATCCGACACCGCGCTTCGGAAGACGGGCGCGGCGTCGAAATCCATTCGCTCCATGGAGAACGAGTACGCCCCGGCTTCCGCCGGATCGACGAGGGCCTCCAACTCGATCGCAGCCTGCGCCTCGTCGCGGACTTCCTGCCGCACTCCCAGGAGAGCTGCCATGCCGTCGAAAAGCCTCCCCACGCTCGAGGTGAGAGGCGCCGGGAGACCCACTCGGGCATCCGCACGAAGCATCTGCCGAATCACCTCGCGCGTCGCCGCAGGGACGGTGCGAACCGCGGGCAAGTCCTCTTCCCACTCCAGCCCGGCGTGGTCGAGCCAGGCGAGCGCCATGCGCCACGGCTGACGCGCCGCGGCGTCGCCTCCGGGTTGAGGCACATACGCCAGGTGACCCAGGCGCTGCATGCGCGCCCCTTCGACCCTGAGCACTTCGCCGCCCCACAGGGCACCGTCCTCGCCATAACCGAGTCCATCCAGGGCCAGGCCGATCACCGGTTCTCGTGCAGGTCGACCAGCATCGACCAGACAGGCCACGATGTGGGCATGGTGATGTTGAACAGAAACCATCGGAAGAGCATCGCGCTGCGCCCGGTCGATCGCGTAGCGCGTGGCCAGATAGTCCGGGTGCATGTCGCAGGCGATATGCTCGGGCCGAACCTGAAAGAGGGTTTCGAATCGGGCCACGGCCTGCTCGAAGGCCGCCAGGGTCTCGGCGTTCTGCAGGTCGCCGATATGCGGCCCGAGGAAGGCCGCGCCGTCTCTCGCCAGGCAGAAGGTGTTCTTGAGCTCCGCTCCGCACGCGAGGAGCTGGCTTGTCAGCTCGGGCACATCGACCGCCGTCGGCACCAGGCCGCGCGAGCGGCGCAGCAGATACGGCCCGGCGCGGAAGACGCGGGTCACCGAGTCGTCGCAGCGCTGGTGGATGCGCCGATCGTGCACAAGCCACCCATCGGCGATGCCACGCAGAGTCTCCATCGCCTCCGCGTTGTCGATGGCGATCGGTTCTTCGGTGCGATTGCCGCTGGTCATGACCAGCGCTTCAGGGAAATTTGCCTCTCGTTCCAACAAGAGGTGGTGCAGCGGCGTGTAGGGCAGCATGGCGCCGACGGTCTTCTGCCCGGGCGCCAGCTCCAGGGGGAGAGGTGATTCCGGCCGCCGGGCAAGGACGACAATCGGACGATCCCTTCCGGTCAGCCGCCCGCGTTCATCCCGGTCGAGGTGCGTATGGCGCTCCACGGCCTCGACCTCCAAGAACATGACCGCAAACGGTTTGTCGCCGCGTCCCTTGCGCCGTCTCAGCTCGCCGACGGCCGCGGCGGACGTCGCGTCACAGGCCAGATGAAAACCGCCCAGCCCTTTGACCGCCACGATCCCGCCGTCGGCGATTCGGCTGCGCGCACGGTGCAGTGCTTCCTCACCGAAGGCGCTCCGGCCATCGGCCAACCACTCGAGCACCGGTCCACAGTCCGGGCAGGCGATCGGCTGGGCGTGAAAACGCCGATCGGAGGGATCGTGATACTCGGCGGCGCACGCCGCGCACATCTCGAACTCGGCCATGGTGGTGTACGGCCGGTCGTAAGGCATGCGTTCGATGATCGTCAGCCGAGGCCCGCAGTGGGTGCAGTTGATGAACGGATAGCGGTAGCGACGATCGGCCGGATCGAAAAGCTCGCGCAGGCAGGCGTCGCAGGTAGCTACGTCGGCCGCTACCCGCTGGAATTCGCCTTCGGCCGCAAGCGACGGCAGGATGCGAAACCCGCCGTCCGCCTGCGACAGGCACGTTTCCCAAACCAGGTGCTCGATGTGTGCCAGGGGCGGCGCCTCGGACCGCAGGCAGGACAGAAAGCGCTGAACCTCCTCCTCGGGGCCGCGGACCTCGATGTCGACTCCGCTCGACGTGTTGCGCACCCAACCGGAGAGCCCCAACCGCTCGGCCAGGTTGTAGACGAACGGACGGAACCCGACGCCCTGTACGACGCCGGTCACATGCACGAGCTTCGCCGAGGGCGTGACCACGCGTTCAGCCTGCGTCACGCTCCGCCTCGGGGGCAAGGCGGAAGGCTTCCACCTTCCGCTCCAACCATCCCAACCACGCCGGCAATCCTTCGCCGGTCTCACAAGACACCAGAAACATGTCAACGTCCGGATTGAGAACTTCCACGCCATGCCGGAAACGCTTCAGGTCGAAACGAACGTGGGGCAGCAGGTCGATCTTGTTCAGCACCACGGCGTTCATGCCGCGATACGACGCGGGATACTTGAACGGCTTGTCGTCGCCCTCCGGCACCGAGGCGATGAGCACGTTGCGGTGTGTCCCCAGCACGAAATCAACCGGGCACACCAGGTTGCCCACGTTCTCGACGATGAGCAGATCGACGGACTGCAGGTCGAGGTCATCCAGTCCTCGGGAGACCATGGCCGCGTCGAGGTGGCACTGACCTCCGGTGTTGATCTGCACGGCGCGTGCGCCGGCGGCGGCGGCTCGATCGGCATCCAGGCTCGTCGCCAGGTCACCATCGATCACCCCCAACCGGAACTTCCCGGCGAGCGCCTGCACCGTGCGCTCGATCAGCGAGGTCTTGCCGGCGCCCGGCGAGGCCATCAGGTTGACACTGAACACGCCGGCGGAATCGAGCATGGCGCGGTTGGCCGCAGCCAGGTCGTCATTCGCACGAAGGATACGCTGACCGACAGCTACGCGGTCGGGCATGGAATCTCCCGGGGCCGGGGAGTGGCCTCGACGTCGATGGCCTCGAGGTAGCACTCATCGCCCCCCTGCAGCCGGACGCGCTCGCCCCCGCATCCGGGACACGACCAGGTCTCGCCTCCCGGTTGGAACGATCGCCCGCAGTCGAGGCAGCGCATCTGCATGGGCAGCCGCCTTACGTGGACTTGCGAACCGGCCGCCGGAGTCTCCAGGGTGACATGTTCCCAGTAGAACGACAGCGAGGTCTCCTCGAGCGGCGCCAGTTCGCCCACAACGAGATACAGGCCGGTGATCCGGAGCGCTCCGGACTGATGGGCCTGCTCCAAAGCCAGGCTCAGCAGATGTTGGGCGAGCGACAGCTCGTGCACCGCCGGTTCCTTGCCAAAAGGATAACGCTCCGGCTGGCCGGCTCCCCAGTGGCTAACGTCACCCAATAGCCACGAATTCACTCCGATATGGAAAGGGAGAGGTCAAGAGGAGAGGAAACGTCCAGATTCAGTGGTCAGTGGCCGGCCCCTGCGCCCACTCTTCTTCCGCCAGACGAAGCGCAGGGGTCAGTGGTCAGTGGCGAGTGGTCAGTGGTCAGAAGGAGCTCATCCGACTTGAAATCGGGATGCTGGGAACTGGCGGCTGGAAGCTGGCGGCTAGTGGCCGGAGGCTGGAGGCTGCAGGCTGATAACAGGAGGCTCCCGGCTATACCCTTGGCGCGCGGCGCGGGCGGTACCGAAAGCACCCCTGCATGTGATCGTCGACCATGCCGACCGCCTGCATGAAGGCATAACAGATCGTGCGGCCCACGAAACGAAAGCCGCGGGCCTGCAGCCCTTTCGACATCGCATCCGACTCGGCGCACGTCGTCCGCACCTGATCCCAGCGCCTGGCCGACGGGCTCAACAGCGTGCGGTTTCCCGTGAACGACCACAGCAGCTCGTCCAGCGAAACGCCTTCGTCCTCCAGCCGCAATATCGCCCGCGCGTTGCCGATGGCCGCCTCGATCTTCTGTCGGTTGCGCACGATACCCGCGTCACGCAGCAACCGTCGCACGTCCTTCGCCCCGTAGGCCGCCACTTTGGTGATCTCGAAATTGTCAAACGCCTGGCGGAAGTTCTCCCGCTTGTGCAGGATGGTTCGCCACGACAGGCCGGCCTGAAACCCGTCCAGCATCAGATGCTCGAACAGCAGCCGGTTATCGTGGACCGGCGTGCCCCATTCGAGATCGTGATAAGACTCCATCAGGGGATCGCCCGTACCCCAGCAGCGTCGCACCATCATCCGTCTACCTCAAAATCCCAAACCCGGTTTGGCGCGAGACTTGTCTCCCACCACATGCCCTCATCGCCAAACCGGGTTTGGGATCCGGGTTTGGGATCCTCCGACGTCAGCCTTCAGTCAGCAGGAACGGAGCCTGTGCAGCCCGTTCATGGTACAACCACACACGATACGGAGGGTCGCGTGCAGAAGAAGATCAGGAAGATCAACCCTACGCCCTGGTATCTGTGGCCGTTTGTCGCCCTGTGGCGATTGCTCACCTGGATCCTCGGGCTGACCGGCCGCCTGGTGGCCGTCGTTCTCGGTCTGGTGCTGATGGTCGCCGGCGTCGTCGTCAGTCTGACGGTCGTCGGTGCCGTGGTCGGAATCCCGCTGCTGATCTTCGGCTTCCTGCTGGTGATCCGCGGGTTGTTCTAGACACCCAGACGGCGCTGATCCCAAGCCCGGTTTGGGCCACCAGCCTAAGCCCGGTTTGACCCACCAGCCCCAAACCCGGTTTGAGCCACCAGCCCCAAACCCGGTTTGGGCCAGATGGAGTCTCATGGACAGGCATCCCGTGGCCCAAACCGGGTTTGGCATTTCTTTTCGGGTCCAGCATTTCCGCGTTCATCCCACAGCCAGCCGCACGACGGTAACGCCCTCCCCGCCTTCCGACTCGCTGCCCGACTCGAAGGACGCGGCGTAAGGATTTCTGCGCAGCGTTTGCCGGATGGCCTGGCGCAGACGGCCGGTGCCCTTTCCATGGATGACTCGGATGAAGGGCAAGCCGGCCAGAAAAGCCGCGTCCAACCTGCGTTCCAACGCGTCCAGCGCCTCCTCGACGGTCTGCCCGCGCACATCGATCTCCAGGGGCGGCGCGGCGATGGCCATGTCCGCTGGCTCTGCGCGCGTGTCCCGGCGGGGCATGTGCCGCTCGGCCTGCGGCTCGGTCAGCTCGTCGGGCCGGACGCGCAGACGCAGTCGGCCCATCAGGACTTCGACTTGCCCCTCGCCGATCTCGACGACGGTGCCGTCCATCCCCAGGCTCGCCACGCGGACGCGGTCTCCTGCCTTGATCTCTCTGACCGGCAAAGACGGCGCACTCGTCTCGGCCTCAGATTCGGGCAGACTCTCCGCCAGATCCTCCAGTTCCTGTTCCACCTGATCCACGGCTTCCAGCGGAAGCCGGCTCGCCGTCATCCGACGCCGGAGTTCATCGAGTTCTCCTCTAAGAGCCTCGACCTGTTCCTCCGTCTCGCGGCGCGCCGCCTCCAGGATCCCCTTGCGTTCCTCGTCGATGGCCGCCAGGCGGGCCTCAAGCTCGGCGCGAACTTTCCGGCCGCGCTCGTGTTCCGCCAGGGCGGAGGACCGCTCGCGGCGGGCGTCGTCGCGGCTGCGCTGAATTTCGTCGAGCAAACCCTGAGCGTCGATCTCCTCGGGGGCGACCATCTGGCGCGCTCGCTCGATCACCTGGCGGTCGAGCCCCAGCCGCTCGGCGATGGCCAGCGCGTTCGATCGACCGGGAAGGCCCACCATCAGGCGGTAGGTGGGCCGCAAACTGGCCAGATCGAACTCCACGCTGGCGTTGCGCACACCCGGCGTGTTGTGCGCGAAGAGCTTGAGCTCCGGATAATGGGTCGCCACCAGCGTGGTGACCCCGCGTTCGAGAAGCGCCTGCAGGATCGACCGCGCCAGGGCCGAACCTTCCTGAGGATCGGTGCCGGCGCCGAGTTCGTCCAACAACACCAGGCTGTGCGGGCTTGCAGCCTGGAGGATGTGCAGGATGTTGGCGATGTGCGACGAGAAGGTGGACAGCGATTGCTCGATCGACTGCTCGTCCCCGATGTCGGCCAAGATGTTGTCATACGGAGTCAGGCGCGAGCCGGTCAGCGCCGGCAGCGCCAGCCCCGCCTGAGCCATGGCCACCAGCAGCCCGGCGGTTTTGAGGGCGACCGTCTTGCCGCCGGTATTGGGCCCGGTGATCACCAGCGCGTACGTGTCTTCGTCCAGAACGATGTCCATCGGCACGACGCTGGAGGGGTCCAGGAGCGGATGGCGCGCCTGGCCCAGGTGAAGTCGCGATCCGGGATGGGGGCGATTCGCGGTCGGCCCGAAGTCGACGAATTCAGGCCGGGCTGCCTCCAACCGTTCGGCGTAGCGCGCCTTGGCCAGCGCCAGATCGATCATCGCCAGCGCCGCGACCGTGGAGCTGACCGCCTCCGCCTGCCCCCCGACCAGCGCCGACAGCTCGGCCAGAATACGGCGCACCTCATCGCGTTCCGCCAGTTCGAGCTCACGCATTTCGTTGTTGAGGTCGACAACGCTCAGCGGCTCGACGAACAGCGTTGCGCCCGAGGAGGATTGATCGTGGATCAGGGATTTGATGCGGCCCTTGAACTCGGCGCGCAGCGGGACCACAAACCGCCCGTCGCGTTGAGTCACGATCGGGTCCTGCAGCATGGGCGCCAGTTTGGGATCGTGGATGATGCGGTCGAGTTTGGCCAACAGACGCTCGCGAGCTGCCCGCAGTCCGACTCGAATCTCCGCCAGCTTCTCGGACGCCTGATCGCGAACCTCTCCATACTCGTCCAGGACGCGGGTGATGGCGTCCACCAGGCCGGGTGCGGGCTTCAGTTCATCGGCCCGGGCAGCCAGCACCGGATAGGCCTCGCGCACGCGTTCCAGCAACCGCTGGACTTCACGCGCGGCGATCAGCGTGCTCTTGATGCCCAGAAACGTTTGAGGCTCGAGGACCAGCCCGCGGCGCGCGGCCTCCGCGTCCGGTCGCACGTCGTGGGCGCCTCCGATGGTCAGGCCGCTGCGTGCCTCCAGCAATCGGCGCGCTTCGGCCGTCTCGGCCTGGCGGACGCGGATCTCGGTCAGGTCCGGCGAGGGTCGCAGATGGCGCGCCAGGTCCTTCGAGGCCGAAAACGCCGCGTGCGCTTCGAGCCGGTCGAGGACCTTCGGCCATTCGAGAATCTCGAGTGATTTTTCGTCCACGGCGCGGGCAGTGTATCACAGTGGTCAGTGGTGAGTGGTCGGTGGTGAGTGGTCAGTAGGCGCGGAGGAATTCAGGGTCGCGCAATGCCACGCCCCAGAGGAATCCGTAGGGGCGTTCCATGGAACGCCCCCACGCTCAATGTGGGGCTATGAACTGTCTTAGAAGGCCACCAAATCTGCGATCGCGGCGGCGACTTGCTCGACGTCGGGCAAGACCTTGCGCATCAATTCGAGGTTGTAGGGGATGGGAACATCCGGGGTGGTCAGGCGGCGAGGCGGCGCGTCGAGATCGGAGAAGGCTTCGGCTGCAACCGTCGCCAGAATCTCGCCCGCGAAGCCGGCGGTCCAGGTATCTTCATGCACCACTAGGACCTTTCCGGTACGCCGCACGGAGTCGAGCACCCCGGCCGCGTCCCAAGGACAGATGGTCCGCAGGTCGAGCAGGTCGACCGCGCCCGGAAATCGCTCGGCGGCTTCTTGCGCCGGATAGACCATCGCCCCCCAGGTCACCAGCGTCAGTCGATCACCGTCCATGAGCCGGCTCGCCTGACCGAAAGGAAGGTGGAAATCCGATCCGGGATCGGTCCGCCGAGCGGCGCCGGCGTCGAGCAAGAAGCGGTGCTCCAGGAAGAGCACCGGATCCTGGCAGCGCAAGGCCGTGCGATACAGGCCGGCGGCGTCGGCGGCGTTCGACGGGTAGGCGATCCGCCAGCCTAGAGTGTGAGCGAAGATCGCCTCGGCGCTGACCGAGTGCCACGGATCGCCGATCTTCTTGCCGTAGCCGACCGGCATGCGCACTACCATCGGCGCCGAGAACGCGCCCGCGGTGCGCCAGCGTATCGTGCCGACATCATTGATCGATTCGGTCGCCGGATCGGCGTACTTCCGAAATTGGATTTCGGGAAGGGGAAGCAGACCGGCCAGAGCCAGGCCGATCGAGCGGCCGATGATTCCTTCCTCGGACAGCGAGGTGTCGAACACGCGTCGATCGCCGAAGCGCGCCTGGAGGCCGGCGGTGGCGCCATGCACGCCTCCCTTGGCACCGACATCCTCGCCGAAGACGATCGCCCGCGGATTGGAGGCCAACTCCTCTTCCATGACCTGCCGCACAGCCTCGATCAGATTCAGCCGGCCAGGCTTGCCCTGAGATCCGGCCCCGTCTCCTGGCGCGCGACTCACAGGAAAGGAAGGCGGCGCGAACAAGTGCCGCGTGGGCTCTTCGGAGGCAATGTCTTGGCCTCGGGCCCCTTCCAGCGCCGCGCGCAGCTCTTCTTCCAGTTCCTCTCGCAGGGTTTGCCAGGCTGCCTCACCCACACGCGCCTCGAGCCGCGGCAGCGGATCCCGCCTCGCCTCGGCCTCGCGTTCGGCGTCGCTCTTGTAGGCCTGGTTGTCCACGAACGTATGCCCGGACAACCGTGGCACCGTCAGCCGCAGCAGACACGGCCCATCACCCTGCCGCACGTGAAACACGGCCGCGCCCACCAGGGTCGCGGCTTCGTCGAGATCGGTGCCGGACCCGGAGAGCACACGCAGGCCGGTGAACGAGGCCAGGTTGGCGGCAATATCCCCTCCGGGGGTCTGGAGCCGCGCCGGCACGGAAAGGCCATAAGCGTTGTCTTCGATAAAGAACAGCATAGGAAGCTGCAGCGTGGTGGCGATCGTCAACGCCGACCAGAAGCCGTTGGCCGCCACCGAGCCGTCTCCGCCGAGGGCCACGGCGATCGAGCCGCCCCAATCCGCGTCCTTCAGCACGTCTCGGTGATAGAGGCAGGCCTGGGCCCAGCCGGCGGCGGGGGTGTATTGCGCGCCGACATCGCCGGAAGCCGGAAGGACAGTCACCCCCCGCCGCGGCGGCAGCGAGAAGACCACGCCGACATCGCGACCCTGCGACGGACTGCCCGCCTTCCCCATACCTGCCGCCAGCGCTTCCTCCAGCGTCAGGCCGATGGAAAGCATGAACGGCCGCGAGCGGTAGTAGACCGTCGCCGCGTCGTGCGGGTGGCCGAGGTGGTGGGCCAGGAGGACCTGCGCCAACTCATGACCTCGGGCCGAGAACTGATAGGGCACCTCGCCCGAAGGGGCTAGCTCTCTCTCCTCGAGTTCGTCGAGGAGACGCGAGCGAAGCACGTCCCGGGCCACCCGGTCCCATTGAATCTCGATGGTGGGCGCGTGCGCAATTTGAGTTTCCATGGAGGGTGATCGACGTCAAATTATACCGATTCGTGTCCGCATTTAACCTGCGGGCTTGCCTGAGCGGGCATGGTCAAGCGTGTAGGGGCACGCCACCGTTCGTGCCGCGAAGCCCGGCGGCACGCCGGTGCGAGACGGCATGGCGTGCCCCTACATTTCCCTCCGTGTCCGGCCATGACGGCACGCCGTCCAGGATCGGCCTTTCATCACTGACACAAGGCCAACGCGAGGATAGACAATGATGCAGATGGCGGTCCCGCTGCGCCGCGTGGAGGTGAGCATGCCCGAGCTTTCCCAGGCTGTTCTCGAACTGATCCGCCGCACGTCGACGGATCTGTCCACGGATGTCGAGGACTCGCTGCACCGGGCACGCCAGGCCGAAGAGCCGGGCTCGGCCGCGGCCGGAGCCCTCGACACGATTCTGGAAAACGTCGTGCTGGCGCGCAGCCAGTCAACTCCGGTCTGCCAGGACACAGGCACCCCGTTGTTCTTCGTTCGACACCCCGCCGGATGGAGCACGCGCCGGCTGCGCGAGCAGATCCGGCAGGCCGTGGCCGAGGCCACGCGCATGTCCTACCTTCGGCCGAACGCGGTCGACTCCGTTTCAGGCAAGAACAGCGGCAACAACCTGGGCGACGACGCTTTTCCCACCATCCATTTCGAAGAAGCCGAAGGGGATGAGCTGGTGATCGAGTTGATCTTGAAGGGCGGCGGCTGTGAGAATATGGGCGCGCAGTACTCGCTTCCCGACGATCGACTGGGCGCGGGCCGGGACCTGGAAGGCGTGCGGCGCGCCCTTCTGGACGCCGTGCATCAGGCCCAAGGCTATGGCTGCGCTCCGGGGATCCTGGGCGTGGCCATCGGCGGCGACCGCGGCTCGGGCTTTGCCGCCTCCAAGGAAACCTTCCTTCGCCCGCTGGGCGACACCAACCCCGATCCGAAGTTGGCGGAGTTGGAGAACCGTGTCTATCGCGAGGCCAACACGCTGGGCATCGGGCCGATGGGATTCGGAGGCAAGACGACGGTTCTGGGAGTCAAGGCGGTCAACCTGCACCGCCTGCCGGCGTGTTATTTCGTCTCGATTTCCTACATGTGCTGGGCCGATCGTCGGCGGCGGATGACCGTTCGCGGTGACGACGTCGTGATCGAGTGAGGAGGCCGGCATGCGAACTCTGACGCTTCCCCTGTCGCCCGAGGCGATCCGCGAGTTGAAAGTCGGCGACCCCGTGGCCCTGCGCGGGGTGATGATCACGGGGCGGGACGCCGCCCACAAGTGGATGATCGACACGTTCATTCGCAAGACGCGTGCTCCTTCCGGTGACGACCTGGCCGTGGTCGAGGCCATCACGCCCATCCTCGAAGGAGGCGCCATTTACCACTGCGGCCCGGTGGTCGCCGGGCTGGATACCAAGGCCTATCGTTTCGTCGCCGCTGGACCTACCACCAGCACGCGCGAAGAGCCCTACCAGGGCGAGGTGATGCGGCACTTTCACGTTCGAGCCGTCATCGGCAAGGGCGGTATGGGTCCGAAAACGCTGGCCGCCTGCCGCGAGACGCCCGGCGTCTACCTCCACGCCATCGGCGGCGCGGCGACGTTGATCGCCAAGACGGTGAAACGCGTCCTGGGAGTCCACAAACTTGACTTCGGCGTTCCGGAAGCGATGTGGGTGATCGAAGTCGAGGATTTCCCGGCCGTGGTGACCATGGATTCCCACGGCGGAAGCCTGCACGTCGACGTGGAAGCCCGCTCGCGCGAGGCCCTGGCCCGACTCACACGATAAGTGCAGTGGTCCGTAATGCCTTCCCCACCACTGACCACTCACCACTGACCACTATTTGGGCTTGAGCGCCCTCACCTGATCGAGGTCGAGCTCGCCCTCGGCCCCCCACCCCTTGGTCCCCTTGGGGATTTCAGGTCGAAATCGCTGGTAGAGCGGATAGGCGGCTTCCTCCAGCTCGTCGGGAGGGAAGGCCGCCGCCAGGTCGCGCATGGCGGCCTCGGCATCCTTCAGCGACTCGCCGAATTTCGACTGGAGGTAGCGGCGGACGCCGTCCGGATCGGCGGGTTTGCCCTTGTCCGCGGCGCGCAGGGCGCGTCGGGTCCGCACTGAAGGGATGGCCCGTCCCATCAGGTTGACGTACACGAGGTCGGCGTCGGCCTCGGCTTCTTTCTCGCGTGCGCCTTCCTCCTTCTTCTCGCCGGCAGTGTAAATTCCCAGATGGCGTCCCTTCGACTGAGCCGTCAGTCCGGCGACAGCCCGGCCCAACGTCAACGCCGCTTCGGGATCGAAACCCAGCCGTTCGGCCACGATCGAGGCCCACAGAGTCAGAACAGGGGCGCGGTTGATCTTGATGCGCTTCGCCACGGAAGACTCCAGGGTCAGTCGTCAGTGGTCAGTTTACCTGAGGACCAGAGGCCTTGGAGGTAGGTGACGGCCGCCCCGGTGCGGTCGATACCGGCGCTGCAGTGGATCAGGACGGGTTTCGGCAGTGACGAGAATTCTCGGCCGACGTCCTTCAGGCGCTCGGGCGGGATCGGCGGCGATTGACCGTCGGGCACGGGCACATGGCCCACTTGCAGCCCCGCGCGTCGATATCGATCCAGAAGTCCTCCAGCCAGCGAAGGGTAGTAGGCCAGCTGGTCGTCGTCGAGCAGGCACACAATGGAACGAATGCCTATCGCCTTGGCCTCGGCGATCCACGCATCGACCTCGTCGGCCGCGACCCTCATGCTTGCGAATCCAGGACGCGATGATCGCGCCAGCACACGCGGGATCACCCACTCCATCATGTTGCGCTACTGACCATTGACCACTCGCCACTCACCACCTGAGTCATTGCCCGCTGCCCAACGACCCGGCCTCGACCGCGACCGCCGGCCGGCGCCACTGAACCAGGGTCACGCCAAGCAGGATCACCAGCGCCGCGACGATACGGATCCCGGCCAGCTGCTCGCCCAGAATGAACCAGGCCATCAGCGCCACTTCGACGATCTGTGCGTTGGCGATCACCCCGCCCTCCAGCGCCGTCAGCGTGCGCAGAGCGAGGTTCCACAGCGTGAAGGCCAGCGCGGTGTTGATCAGGCTCAGCCATAACAGAAGCGCCACCGAGGACCAGGTCAGCGTCGGGAACGGCTCGACGAAACGGCTCACCAGCAGGAGCAGCGTGCTGCCGATGCCCATGCTGATCATGGACACGTCGCCGGCGCGCAGCGGATGATCGCGCATGAGGTGGCGCGTCAGGAGATTGCCGGCCGCCCCTCCCACGGCCGCCACGAGAGCGAGCCCTGCCCCGAGCGCCTCGCCTCCCTCGGGGAGCGCCGGGAAGAAGAGGTAGATCCCCGCCACGGTGAGCAAGACGCCGATCCACTGCCGCAGCGAAGTCGGTTCGTTGAGCACGAGGCCGCTCAACAGCGCCACCGTCAGCGGGATGCCGGCCTGGAAGATGAGATTGGTGCTGTTGACCGGCAGAAGTTTCAGGCTGACGAACATCGCCGCCGGCACGATGGCATAGGTGGTCAACCCCAGCCCGACCAAAGCGCGCCAGGCCGCTCCGCCGGGGCGGCGAGGCCATGCCCGGCCGCGAATCGGGTAAGCCAGAAGCAGCGCCAGGAACGCGGCGAAGTACCTGAGGCCGGCGAACGTCAGGGGCGGCAACCCCTGCAGACCGATCTTGATCAGGATGTAGGACGAAGACCAAAGGAGAGTGACGATGCCCGCGAGCAGAATCGCGCTGAGTCGCCGGCCGCCGGCCGGCGTCCGGCGCAGAGCCTCCGGAGCGGTCACAACCGCCCTAGCCGACATCCGCCGCTACGCGGGCGAAGAGCCGGCCCGGTGCGTAGCTGGCGTTCTCCTCCAGAGCGCGATCGACCTTGGCGATCACGCTGCGCTGCGCTTGAGGATCCAAACCGTAATCCGCCGCCGAGCTGTCGATCCTCAGCACAGGCGCCCATCCCTGGCGGTCGATCCAGGATTCGTAGTTGGCCGTCAGCCGCGCCAGGAAATCCGGGGCGATGGCCTCTTCGAAGGCGCGCCCCCGCTGCCGAATGCGTTCGAGCTGGACTTCCAGCGGCGCGTGGACGTAGACCAGCAGGTCCGGCCGCGGCAGCAGTTCCGCCAATGCCCGATACAGCGTCTGCAACGTCTGCAGATCGGTGCCGTCGAAGGCGCCCATCTGGTGATAGGTCGCGGCGAAGACTTCCGTGTCTTCGTACAGGCAGCGGTCCTGGACCGCCGGGCCATGAATCTCGAGCGCCCGCATATGCTGGCGCGTGCGTCCGCCGAGGTAGAAGGCCTGCACCCGCAAGGCCAGGCCCTCCAGGTTCTGGTAGACGCCCTTGAGATAGGGATTCTCGTCGACGGGCTCGTCGATCGTCTCCCATCCGGGGCGTCCACCGAGCAGGCGCACGAGGGTCGACTTGCCGGTGCCGATGCTCCCCACCACGGCCACGTACGGGCGGGCGCGTCCGTTCAACGGGACCGCCACCGGCGGCGCGGCGCGCTGGAGCAGAATCGACCGGCGCGCATCTCCCAGCATCCGGCAAAGTTGCTCGAGGTTTTCGGCGATGCGATAGTCCAGCACGCCGTCGATCATCAGGTTGTTGCCGCCCGGTTCACAGGCGCGGAAATCGGTCTTGAGGCCGATGCATTCCTTGCCCAGGGCGTAGCCGATCCCGGCTTCGATCGACGCGCCTTCATCCGGCACGCGGCCGTCGAGGATGAAGATCAGGATGTCCGAGGTCCCGATGTTGTCGCGGTTGCGCCGGAAGATGGCGTCGCGGGCCTCGTGGACGTCCATCCCGCTTTCCACCATATTGGAGATCAGCCCGGCGTCCTCTTGAGGGAAGTAGGTGTCGAAGCCGATGTTCTTGACGAGGGTGTTGAGCTCGACGTTGAAGCGGCGTTCGGCCAGGCTGAACAGTGGGCCGGCGAGGTACACACGCAAACGCGGGGTTTCAGCCCAGAGCGGGGCCGCGCCGTCCGGATCGATACCGAGCTGCGTCATCCGTCCCCCGGTGCCCGACAAGGCGAATCTCAGGCGCTCGCCCAAACGCCAGTTCGACTCGACGGGCGATCACGCGCCGCGTCGAATCCGCCATCGGCCCCCAGGGCCGATTTGACGATTCGGTTGACGCACAACAGGAGGGGACGTAAAGGCTTCCGCCCGGGCTCCCCACCCGGAACGGCCGCCGGCTGGCAACCCCTCCCTCCGGCAGGACATAAGTACCGTACAGGCAGAGTTTAGCACAGCCCTTGGCCGAGTCAACGCGCAGTTATGCACACCACTGGTTCGAGAAGTCTCGGATTTGGCGGGAAGGTGCGAGGCAAAGCCAAGGCTGGCGGTCCCACTCAAGGATCAAGCGGCGTCCGTAGAAGCGCGAGGCAACCCAGCAGTCCGGCTGTGAAGGCTCCCACCAGCGCCGGGCCACCCAGCCCGAATTGCAGCGCGGCGAGCGTGTTGCCCGACCAAGTGATGAGAAAGGCCCACACCGCCAGCGACGCCTCGGATGTGGTCGCGCGGGGCGGCGAGCCGATGCGACCTTCCACGAGTCGATACGCACCGTAGACGACAACGGTCGTCACAAGCCACCCGGCATAGTTGTGCGCGGGCACACCGAAGTACGCTCCCGGCACTTCCCACACCCACGCTCCCATCCACACCATCATCGGATCCATCAACAGGTCCCACGAGGTCATGACCACGGCCGCCAGGGCCGACAACGCCAGGCCGCGGCGCCAGCCCTCGAGGCGCCGGCCCGCCAGCAGACGTTCAGCGATGACCTGCGAGGGGTGGATCATCATGAACCACGCGACCGGAATCAAGTACGGCACGAGTCCGAGGAACCGCGGCCCGAGCAGGTCGGTGTAGTGATACGGTCCGTAGATCCAGCCGGTCACGACCCCGACCGACTCGAACGCCAGGCTGACGCCGATCGTGAGGGCCAGCAAGACAAGCGTCCTTCCGCGGCCGAGGTACAGCCAGGCATGCCAGAGCGCGAAGGCAAAACCCACCACCGTCAGGGTCGGCGTGGACCATGGGCCGTGACGCACGCCGGCCAGCGGCGCCAGGCTGATGTAGGCCGTCAGGGCGGCATAGCCGATGAGGAGGGCTCGGGCGAAATACCAAACCCGGTTTGGCCCAGGAACGTCACTTCCTGAGGGATGACGCCGGGCCAAACCGGATTCGGGGTTCAGGGATTGGGCCAAGTTTCGGTTCGGCGGATTCGATTCCCGCCCCTACCGCTGCGGGCGCTTCTCCAGCTCGTCGAGCAGTTCTACGTCCTTCCGCAGATTGCGAAATCGGACGATCAGGCTGATCACAAAGAGCGCCATGGCTCCCAGGATGACAGCGTAGCCCAGGATCATGTAGTTGAGCGTCTCGGCAGGGCCTTCTTGGAAGATCATCGCGGTTCCTCCCGGCACCGGTTCACGCGCCCGGCGCGGTCAGGGACATCTTGCGCTGCTCGACGCGCTCGGCCAGGACTTCCAGCCGGAGGCGATGCCACAGCAACGTGACGTAAACGAAAGTGAAGGTCAGCAGGCTGAACATGAAAGCCTGAAGCATTCTGGGAGACATGTCGAACGTGCCCTCGGCCGTGGGATCCCCCGACCCGATGACCACCGGGTGGATGGTGCGCCAGATGCGGATCGAGAGGAAGGTGAGCGGCACGCTGAGGAAGCCTACGATGGCATACACCGCCCCAAAGCGCGCCCTTCGTTCCGGGTCTTCGGTTCCCTGGCGCAGCATGATGTAGGCGATGTAGATGAGTTCCATGACGGTCGCCGTCACCAGGCGCGGATCCCATGTCCACCAAGTGTTCCAGATCGGCCGGGCCCAGATGGATCCGCTGACGATGTTGATCAAGGTGAAGACGATACCCACTTCGACCGACGCCAGGCCGACCCGGTCCCAGCGCTTGCCGCCGCGCGCCAGGTAGATGACGCCGGCCACGGCCGCCACCAGGAAAGCCAGCGCGCCCACCCACCCGGCGGCGACGTGGAAATAGAAGACGCGCTGGACCTCGCCCATCACCGCCTCGAGCGGCGCGTAGAAGAAGACCATGTACAGCGCGATCACGAACAGCCCGCCGGTCACCAGATTGAGCATCCGCAGGCCCCGGGGCATAGGCTCCATATTGCCTCCCTATTCCTCTACGACGAAGTCGAACACCATCCAGGCCACGGCCAGGAACACGACGTCGTACACCAGCAGCAAGTTGATCCATGGCACGATCTCCGCCATGTCGAACCCTTGCAGGAAACCCTGACTGGCTTTCACCGCCGCCAGCAGCAACGGCAGCACGACCGGGAACAGCAGGATCGGAAGGAGCACGTCGCGGGTCCGGGCCTGAACCGCCATCGACGCCAGGATCGTCCCCACAGCCACGTACCCGAGCGAGCCCAGAAGGATTACCCCCAGCAGGCCGGGCACGAACAGATTGACGTTGTAAAGAACGCTGTAGATCGGCAGGACGACGGCTTCGACGATCACCATGAACGCCAGGTTGCCGGCGACCTTGCCGAAATAGATCGCGCTGCGATCGACCGGGGCCAACAGCAATCCGTCTAGGCAGCCGCGGTCCTTTTCGATGGCCATCGAGCGGTTGAGGCCGAGCGTTCCGGCGAAGGCGAACGTGACCCACAGCACACCCGAGGTCACAGTCGCCCGCGTGCGCACATCCAGCTCGAGGGCGAAGTTGAAAATCAGGATGACCAGCAGGGCGAACACCAGCATCGATCCGAGCAGCTCGCGGCTGCGCATCTCCGCCGCCAGGTCCTTCCACAGGACCGCCGCCGCCGCCCGCCAGAAGGAGCTGCGTCGGACGGGGACCGTCGCCCAACTTTCAACCACGAACCACCTCGCGGTAGAGCTCGGCCAGCGACGCCGGCCGAAGCGAAGCGCGTGGATAGGTAGCGGCGATGACGCCCCGCGACAGAATGTCGACGCGCGAGGCGAGCTCGGCCGAATGCAGAAGGTCGTGCGAGGTCATGACCACCGTCCGGCCGCGGGCGGCCACCTGGCGCAGCACGTCGTCGAGCATGGCCGAGGCTTCCTGGTCCAAGCCCGTGTGCGGCTCGTCGAACAACATGACCTCCGGTCCGTGCAGCACCGCCCGGCCGATGGCCAGCCGCTGCTGCATGCCTCGCGAAAACTGGCGCACCAGGTCGCGGCGCCTGGCCGCCAGCCCGACCATCTCGAGCACCTCGGTGACGCGAGCCCCGACGGCCGTCAGGCCATACAGGCGCGCGTAGAACTTGAGATTCTCCTCGGCCGTCAGATCGCCGTACAGCAGCGGTTGGTGAGAAACCACGCCCAGCACCCGCCGCACGGCCGCAGCCTGCCCCGGCAGATGATAGCCGCCGATCGAAACCTCGCCCAGCGTGGGGCGCGAGAGCGAGGCCAGAATTCTCAGGAAGGTCGTCTTTCCCGCGCCGTTGGGGCCAAGCAAAGCCACAAATTCGCCCGGCGCGACGTGGAAGTCCAGCCCGCGCAGGACCGGCTTCAAGCCGAAGGTCTTGACCAGACGCCGGACCTCAATCATCGCCGGACTGCATGGCGGCCATCGCCCGTCGCTTCAAGGCGTCGCGCCGCCGCCGGTAGTCGGCTTCTTCGATCCGCCCGGCCTCAAAGTCGCGATCCAGTGCGGCGATCGAGAGCAGGAGGTCATCCGCATCGCTCACGACGTCGGCCCTGACCGCTTGTCGAGGCCGCCTCCACAGCAGTCCGGCCACGATGAGCGCGATGCCCAGGACCCCAATACCCAGAATCCATTCGGCCGCCGGGGCGGAAAGGGCTCTGGTGCCTCCTCCGCCGCTGAACCGCACGCTGAAGTCGCTTTGCGCACCGATCGGGCCCATGCTGTAGGTGTGGAGGGAATCTCCGCCGACTTCGCGGCTCCCGGTGTCGACCAGGCCGTCGGCCGAGACGGAAACGCCTTCCGGCACCAGGAGCACGATCGATCCGATGGGGTAGTCCGTCGAGCGCCGCAGGTCCACGCGCCGGTCGTACGGCAGGACGTAGCTGAATACCCACTCGCCCGTTCCGACGCCAGGGGTAAGGCCGCGCCGATCGACGAATTCGGCCCCGGTCACCTCATATCGCTCGCCCGGAGTGGCTTCGTCGAAACTCAGCTGGGCTGCACCTTCGGGCAGCGTCCCTCGAAGCCCACCCCCCTCCTCCGGCGGAACCACCGACCGGTCGCCGGTGTTCGAAAAGATCCAGAGCTCGACGATCTGGACGATGCCCTCGCCCGGCAAGGTGGCAAGGATGTGGAGCCGATCCACTCGAACCGAAGACGTGTCGGTCGTTGTCTCGTAAACCGTGACCGGCAGGGAAACCGCGGGCGCGTCCGAGGTCAGGTGGGCGACCTCCGAGGCATAGAGCTCGCCGCCGTAATCCACCGTTGCCACGTACAACCGTCCGGAGACGAGGTCGGGGACCTCGAAGGTGAAGCGACCGGCGGAGTCGGCGGTCCGGGTTTGGGTGAGAACCTCGGTTTCGCCGTCCAGCCCATGGAGTGTGACTTCCAGACCGGGTGGCACGCGCCCGCCGGCCGATCCGTTGGTGATCGCGCCCTCGATGACTCCTATCGCGGCGGGCGTCGGAGTCCCCGCCGCCGCAGTCACCGACGGTTGCGTTTCTCCTGCCTCCATCGTCGGCGATGGCACGCCCGACTGCGGTGTGGTGGCCGCCTCGGTCGCCAGTGACGGCGTAGGACTGGCGGTGGCCGTCGCGTCGGGAGCCAGGATCTCCGCCTGAAGGCCCAGCCAGCGGACGTACGAGGCCACGGCCCAGCGTTCCTCGTCGCTCAAAGAGGCTTCGAAGCCGGGCATCTCATCGGCCACACCCACGGAGACGGCCTCGAAGAACATCTGCAGCGATCGTTCGGCCTGAAGGGCCGGCTCGGTCAGGTCGGATCCTGCCTCGCTGCCGCGTCCGTCGTCACCGTGGCAATCCGAGCAGGCCACGGCAAAGATTTGTTCTCCTTGAGCGACGCTCGCCGGCTCGAGGCCAAGGGACAAAGCGTAGCCCACCACCGACCAGCGGTCCGCGTCGTTGAGGCTGGTGAAACCCGGCATGAACCGATCCAAACGGCCGACCGTCACCAGCGTGTACCACTCGTCGGGGATTGCGGCCCGGGCGATGGAAGGGTCGGCCAAGGCCGCCGGGGGCACCGGCAGATTCTGGGCCTGCTCGCCATCGCCGCGCCCGGTGGGGCCGTGGCAGGGCGCGCAGCGCTCGCCAAAAAGGGCCTCGCCCGCGGCCACGTCCGGCGCCTGCCGGGGCGCGGTCAATGACGGCGCCGGCGTGGGCGCCAGCGGAAGCGTATCCAGGCCAGGAGGCGGCGTGACGTCCCCGGCGAGAGAACAGGCGCCGAGAACCAGCGTGGCCGAGGCTAGCAGCAGAGCCGGGAAGCGCCTCATCGCGCCGCTCCGGCCGCGGGCACCGGCGATCCACAACGAGCACAGAATCGGTCGCCGGCGGTCAGAGCGTTGCCGCAGTTGCCGCAGTATCCGGCCGAAGTCACAAGGCGCTCACGGATGCGGGCGACCTCGGTCTCCAGTCGCGTCTCGAGCATATCTTCCGGAGGACTTCCCGGAGGTCGCCGGGTGGCCAGGCGATCGATCTCCTTCAGGACCTCGGCGCCGCGAGTCACCTGCTCGGCTCGCTGGCGCTCGTAGTCCTCGGGCAGGATCTTGCCCATGGCGTAGTCGGTATCCAGGTCGTACAGGAGCGACAGGACCTGATCCTGTTCGGCGTAGAGGGCGGAAAGGTCGCGCTCGTCTTCGTTCACCGCCCGGCCCTCATCGCGCGCCAGCGGCCGCGTGACGAAAGCGGCCGCCAGGATGACCATGGCTGCGATGACGAGGACGGTAGCGACATCCATGCTCGTGCTCCGCGATCAGGGGATCGATGGGCGCGCCGTGTCGACGGCGTCCAGGATTTCCTCGAGCGATTCGAAGGGGCCGATCTTGACATGCGTCAGGCGGCCCTGCGGATCGACAACGTAGGTTTCGGGGACGCCGCGGATGCGAAAGGCTTGCGAGATGCGCGTCCCCAGATCGGGCCCGTTGGGGTAGGTGATGTCAAAACGGTCGATATACGCCAAAGCCTCGCGCTCCGTGTCGGTCCAGTCGACTCCCAGGAAGAGCACGCCTTCGCCCTTGAGCTGCCGGTGGGCCGCTTCGAGCTCGGCCGCTTCCTGCTCACACGGCTTGCACCACGAAGCCCAGAAATTGACCACCACGATCCGGCCGCGCTGTTCGAGGATGTTGATGGTCTCGCCGTCGAAGGTCGTCAGGCTGAAGTCGGGCACGCGGGCGCCGATTCCCACCGGGCCCTGCTGGGTGCGCAGCATGCCGAATCCGACCAGGCCGAGCAGGCTCATCACGCCCACCCAGACCAGCGCTGCTCCCCAGCGGGGGCGCGGTCGTGCGGCTGGGATGGGGGCCGATTCGGTCGTGGTCATGGCGGTGGGATCGCGGGAGGCGGCGCCGGTCAGGATCTGCGGCGCAGCTCTTCCTCCAGTCGGGCGACGTAGGGATCGTCGGAGGTCGGCCCCGCGGAGATCTCAGGGCTGGTCGATCGGCGCCAGGACTGAGCCGTACGGAACACGAAGTAGCCGGCGATGAGGATCGCCGCCGGCGGAAGGATGTACACCAGCCAGTTCAGGCCGGTGGGTGGAGGCGTGGCCAGAACCCGCGCCCCATACTGGTCGACGAAGTATTGGCGAATCTGATCCGCCGTCCAGCCCGCGGCCAGCTTCTCCCGGATCGTCTCACGCCACTGGGCACACGCCTGGGTCGGGCAGACGTCGAGGGGGACGTTCTCGCACACCGGGCAGTACATGCCCTTGGCAATGGCGTTGACTTCGTCGTCGGAAGGCGTCGGCGCCTGCGCCGCGGCAGGCGAAAGGACCGCCGCAGCGGCGACGATGCCGACGATTGCCGCCAGGAGGCCCCACCGCAAACCGGAGGCCGGGAGCGTGCCGGTCATACCTGCACCGAGGCGGCCGCGGCCGAGGCCGGTACGGACACCGCCTCCGTCTCGCGTTCCGGCCAGGCGGCGATCATCGTGCCGACAATGAAGACCAGCCCTCCCAGCCAGACGAAATTCACCAGCGGATTGTGATAGATCCGGAACGTGGCGCCTTCGGCCGCGATCGGTTCCCAGCCTACCAGCAGGACGTAGAAATCGTCCTCGAGCGTCGACCGCACGCCGGGAATGGTCATCGGCTGCTGGGATGCGTAGTAGTAATCCCGTCGGGGGTGGAGCTCGCCCACATAGCGCCCGTCGCGATACACGGACACCACGGCCCGGGCCACGTTGCGGTCGTCGGGCGTGTCGAACTGCGCCAGCGATTCGTAGACCATCACGTAGCGCCCCAGCGTCATCTGCTCGCCCTGCGCCAGAGTGCCCTGAGTCTGGGTCTGGAACATCTCGATGCCGATGATGCCGAAGGCCATCACCACCACGCCCAGGTGGATCACGTAGCCGCCATATCGGCGGCGGTTGCGGCCCGCCATGCGCCATAGAGCCAAAGCGGCATTCTCTCCGTGCCGCTGGCTGCGAGCCCGGGCCCCGCGCCAGAATTCATACAACGCCACCCAACCGGCCAGCGCCGCCAGGCCGTATCCAAGAAGCGCCGCCGGATTGGTCACGCCGCGCACGACGAAGAGCACAACCGTGGCGGCAGCCGCCACGACCGGCTTCCACAGCCCGCGCCCCAGCAGCCGCACCGCCGTCCGACCATAGGCCGACAGCGGAGCCACGCCCATATCCAACAGCAGGCCCAACCACAACGGGGCGGTCGCCCGCTCATAGAACTCGGGCCCAACGGTGACCTTCTGCCCGGTGAAGAGCTCCGAAATCAGCGGGAACATCACGCCCCAGAAACAAATGATGAGAATGCCCACGAAGAGCAGATTGTTGAGGAGAAAGAGGAACTCGCGCGAGAAGTACGACTGAAGTTGATTCTCGCTCTCGAGATCGCCCCATCGATGCAACAGCAGCGCCGTCGACAAGACCAGCGTCAGGCCGATGAAACCGAAGAACAGGGGCCCGATCGCCGACTGGGCGAAGGCATGCACCGAGCTCAAGACCCCCGAGCGCGTCAGGAACGTCCCGAAGATGACCAGGGCATACGTCAGCACAATCAGGACCATGTTCCAGCGTTTAAGCATGCCGTGCTTCTCCTGCACCATGACCGAGTGCAGGAAGGCGGTGCCTGTGAGCCACGGCATGAAAGCCGCGATTTCCACGGGATCCCAGCCCCAGTAGCCTCCCCAACCCAGGACGTCGTACGCCCAGCGCCCGCCCAGGATGAGACCCAGGGAAAGGAAGAGCCAGGCCACGAGCGTCCATCGGCGAGTGACGCGAATCCAGCGGTCATCCGTCCGCCCGGTCATCAGGGCGGCGATGGCGAAGGCGAACGGGACGACGAAGGATACGAAGCCCAGGTAAAGCATCGGCGGATGAATGATCATGCCCGGGTGTCGCAGCAGCGGGTTGAGTCCGTTGCCGTCGACGGGGATGAGCGGCACGGTCCCGGACGGCTGGAACATGGCCGTGACCTGCTCGCCTTCGATCGTCTGCCACAGGCGGGCAAACGGATTCTCGAAGAACAACACCAGCATCAGGAAGAAGGCCAGGGTGATCATCGTGACCACCACGACCCAGGGCAAAAGCTCGCGGTCGCGATCCCAGCGGCGCAGGCTGGCGGCCGTGGCGAAGGCGGCCATCAGCCAGGACCAGAACACCAGCGAGCCGGGCTGACCGCCCCACAAGGCCGTGATCTTCAGATACGTGGGCATCGCCCGGCTGGTGACGGAGGCGACGTATTCCACCTGGTACTGTTCCGTCACGAGCAGGGTAATGATCGAAATGGCGGCGATGGTCACCAGCGGCCAGGTCAGCAGCATCGCCTGGCGACCGCTTTCGACGAAAGCCGGCCGCCGCCGAAGCGCGCCGTAAGCCGCTGCGCCTGCGCCGTAAAGGGATCCCACGAAGGCAAGCAGCAGGGCAAAGAAACCGATGTTGGCGATCACGCAAGAACCTCGGGGAAAGATCGAGGGCCAGGCGGCTCAAGCGCCGGCCTAGCCCTCCTCCATCTGTGCCGGCAGCGCTTCCTCATACCGGGTGGGGCACTTGAGCAAGAGCTCGTCGGCGTAGAAAACGCCGTCTTCGCCCAGCCGCCCGGTGACAATCGCTTGAGCCTCATGTCGAAGCAGGTCCGGCTTGGGACCGACATACACGACCTGCAGTCGAGCCGCGTTCGGATCGGCAACCGCCTGGTGGAGGACTTCCGCCAGGCCGCCTGCGGCCTCGATCTTGTCGAGATCACCGGGGACGTTGGCGATGGTGAATTGCAGCGTCAGGCTGCGAGCATCGTAGGCGATCGTTTCTCCGTCGACCGCGCCCGAGATCTTGAGCGACCGGTCGCGGATGTCGTCGGCCCGGGCCTGCACCTCGTCGATCGTCATGTAGTACTGGGCCGCGGCGGATGTGGAGGAGGCGATCAGGTAAACGATCGCGGCCACGATCAACAAGCCGCCGATCCAGAACTTGGTTCGCGGGGCGGAATTTTCGGCACGAAGGACGGGCGGACGATCCGTCATTGCATAGGCTCCTTTGACACGCGCATACCGACCATAATCGGTCGGATTCTAACACCGTCGACGTTACGCCCTTTCAGACAAAGATCACCCAGAAGCGACACGATTGGCACGCTGGACCCCTTGGTACACC
The DNA here is from genome assembly GCA_035693825.1 of Anaerolineales bacterium. Taxonomy (GTDB): domain Bacteria; phylum Chloroflexota; class Anaerolineae; order Anaerolineales; family E44-bin32; genus MGOM01. Next base: position 930 of record DASSGB010000229.1, on the reverse strand, counting down.
CTCTCACGGCGGGCTTAAGCGGGGATGAAGGCAGAGGGAACCGGCCGTTAGAGATGCCATCTCCGTACCTCGGGCGGCAGGAGCCAGCCACAGGTTGCTCATGAAACAGGCATATCGGCGGTGGAAGGCTTGACCATCCGGCAAACGACCCATGGCAGGACGGAGAGACCTTCACCAGGAGAGAGAGCTGCGAGAATTCCGCAAGACGTTCGCATCTCTGATCATCGCAGGTGTCATTCTCTCAGCCTGCTCCACCGGCCATGCCGACCGGGACTCCACCAACAGAGGACCTCCGGCCGAGTCAACCGCCCTCCGCGAGGCCACCCAGGCCCATCCATTTCGCCCGATGGCGCGCTAGTCGCCGTTCCCGCCGAAGGCGATGACGCCGTGTGGGCCGACGCCCCGGCCACCACGCTTCGGCGTCAGCCCCTTCGACAACGTTTCGGGTGCGGCACACGTTCCAAACGGGAGCCACGGCCCCTGGTGTTCCAGCCTTAGCTCTATTCGGATTTCCCGGGACCTCGCCGAAACCCGGCTTTCTGTGCAAACCGGGCAGCACTTTTGCACGGTGAGTTTCCGCCCCTACCTATTGTGACAGGTCTCACTAACTCGGCCCAAAGAAGTCCCATATAAGGAAGTGGGGCAAATGCCCCAGGGAATGGGTCATTGTCCCCAGGCGCCCGGCTCCGGTCTCGCTGCAGGAGACCGGGGCGCGGCTCACGGGCCTTGTCGGGTCGCGACGGATCAACGGAGAGACAAGATGACGAGGAGAGTGCACATTCGGCGCGTTCTTCCCTGGCAAGCCTTTGGCGTCGTCTTCGGCGCTACCCTGGCTGTCAGTCTGCTGCTGGCCACGTCGCCGTCGGCGGCCCTGGCGCAGGAGGGCACGCCTGAACCCACGCCGTCTGGCACCCGCTACAATGGGGCGGA
>DASSGB010000228.1:0-2727 GCA_035693825.1 Anaerolineales bacterium | reverse complement strand
GGGGACCTCAATCGCTTCGCCTCGCCGCAGAGCCTGGATTTGCCGGACCAGAAGTTCGCTCTCGAGCGAATCGGGATGATCGAAGTTGATCAGGTCGCGCTGGGCTCGCGGCAGGTCTTCCAGATCGCGGTAATAGGCGTCGTGGGGCAGACAGGCGATGCGGTCCGCCCCCACGCGAAGCAGGATCACTTCGGCGACGGTGGTCTTACCCGAACCGGTGCCGCCGGCGATGCCGATGACAATGGGGCTGGGCGGCACGCTCATGGCCGGATTGTACCTGAGCCTAGCGAGGATCGCCCGATGCCGGTGCCGGAACCGGAGGCAATCGCCTAGGCAACGTCGACCACCTCGGCCCCGGCGTAGCGCAACAGGTCCTGCGGAGCGACTTCGAACACCGCGTTGGGCGTTCCGGCGGCGGCCCAGATCGTCGAATGGGTCATCAACTCGCGATCGATCAGGGTCCGGATCGGGGCAGGGTGGCCGACCGGTGGGACGCCTCCGATGGCGAATCCGGTCTCGCGCCGCACAAAGTCGGCGTCGGCGCGTTCGATCGGCTCGCCCACCTTCTCACGCAGGACAGCTTCGTCCACCCGATGGGCGCCGCTGGTGAGGACCAGGATCGGCGCCCCACGCAACGTCCGAAAGACCAACGATTTGGCGATGCGAGCGACGCCGCAGCCGACCGCCCGGGCGGCGTCGGCCGCGCTGCGGGTCGACTCCTGGAGCTCGAGGATCGAGCCCTGGAATCCTTTGGCTCGCAGGGCTGCCTCGACTCGTTGGGCGGGTGCAGACAGGCTCATCAGGCGTGGTGAGGGTCAAACATCGGAGCGCACCGAGAAGGCATGCGCTCCTGCGATTCGACGTTGGAGCCACCAGTGGGATTTGAACCCACGACCTGACGTTTACGAAACGCCCGCTCTGCCAACTGAGCTATGGTGGCGGTGCGGTCATTATACCAGCGGGTCGCGCATCGCCCGATGGACGCGTCACCTCGATCGCAGATGGCCGATGGCCGATGGCTGATGGCTGACTTCCGCCCTTGTCCGGAATCCCTGCGGCGGGGATAATCAAAGCATGCGTGTGGCGATGATCTCCTATCACACCTGCCCGCTCGCCACCCTCGGCGGAAAAGACACCGGCGGGATGAACGTGTATGTACGCGACCTGACGCGCGAGCTCGGTCGCCGCGGCATCGGCGTAGACGTGTTCACCCGCTCTCAAGACGAGCACGTGCCGCATGTTCTCCACGATCTGGGCTTCGGCAACCGGATCGTGCATATCCCGTCGGGGCCGGAGACTCCGATGCCGAAAGACCGCCTGGCGGAGTATCTGCCGGAGTTCGTGGATCACGTCCTGGGTTTCGGCCAGGCCAAACGCGTGCGCTACGATCTCATCCACAGCCACTACTGGCTCTCGGGGCTGGCGTCCCTGGAGCTGCGCGGCGCGTGGGGCGCGCCGATGATCCAGATGTTTCACACGCTGGCGGCGATGAAGAACCGCGTGGCCCGCACTCCGGATGAAGTCGCCACCGACCACCGTCTGCAGGCGGAGGCCCATCTCCTGCGGCAGGCGGATCGGATCGTGGCGGCCACCCAGGCCGAGCTGGCGCAATTCCAATGGCTGTACCATGTCGACATCGGTCGGGTCGTGGTGATCCCGCCCGGCGTCGATGTGGCGCGCTTCTACCCCATCCCCTCCGACGAGGCGCGCGAATTCGTCGGTGTTCCTAAAGACGGGCGAATGTTGTTGTTCGTCGGGCGGATCGAACCGCTCAAGGGCATCGACACGCTTCTGGAGGCCGTGGCGTTCCTGAAGAAAGAAGGCGTGCCGCGCCGCGGGCCGTTGTGCCTGGCCGTTATCGGCGGCGATGCCGACGAGGACGGCGAACCGGGCTCGGTCGAAATGACGCGTCTTCAGGATCTGAGGGGCCGCCTGGACATCGAAGACACGGTGACCTTCCTCGGAAAGCGCGATCAAGACACGCTCCAGTACTACTATTCGGCAGCGGAAGTCGTGGTCGTGCCGTCGCACTACGAATCGTTCGGTCTGGTGGCTCTAGAGGCGATGGCCTGCGGCACGCCGGTGGTGGCATCGGAGACGGGAGGCCTGGTGTTCCTGGTGCGCGATGGGGAAACGGGGTTTCATGTCCCCGCCGGCGATCCCGAAGCCCTCGCCGACCGGCTGGGGCAGCTTCTCGAGGACGAGCTCCTGCGCGAACGGCTCGGCAAGCAGGCGGCGGAATACGCCAAACGCTACGCCTGGCCGCTGGTTGCCGACCAGATCGTCGACCTGTATCAGACGACCCTCGGTCTGCGCGCCTGAACGGTTTCCAGTCTCTGGATCCTCATTGCCAGGAGTCCTCTGCGCATGACGTCTCGACGGGCCGCCAGATCTGCCTCTCGTGTTCCGCCTGATCCATCCGTCTCTCCGCCTTCGCCGTCCGGCGCGGCCATCAAACGCCTGGCACGCGAGGCGAATGTGTGGTTCGTCAGCGTCGGGGAGGGCGGCGCGCCGCACATGGCTCCGGTGTGGTTCGTGTTCGAAGGTGGATGGATCTACGTGTGCACCGATCCCAGAAGCGTCAAGGTACGCAACCTTCGCGCTCGCCCCCAGGTGGCGGCGGCCCTCGAGGGCGGCGATCGGCCGGTGATCGTTCACGGGAAAGCGGAGATCCTCACGAAACCGTGGCCCGAGAATGCCGTGCGCGCTTTCCGCAAGAAGTATGAT